>DYLV01000147.1 GCA_020721925.1 Leptospira biflexa | reverse complement strand
CGCTGTTCCTGAATAGTGTATGACGTGGTTTGTATCGAGCGCATTGATGATGAAATACGCATCTCTTCCCGCGGGCACTTCAACAGGAAGGTATTCACCTGAAACGATGGTGCGTGCAGGATATGTTTCATCCATAAGAAGCATGCCGCTTTCGGGATTGCCGGCATACGCCAGCACCTGAAGAGAGTCAAGCCATGTCGGAGTGCTTGCATATTGCGGGTCTGGAGGAACAATTGAGCCCAGATTTTCTATGCCATCATCAGTGGAAAGTGCAAGCTCCACGCGGCCCTCACCTGCATCATTTCCACAGGAAAAAGCCCCAATGGCAGCGAGTAGTATCAATACAGCAAGTTTAAGTTTCATCGCGCTCACTCCTTTTTCATATTGCGATACTGATTCGTGCATGATTCCTCTGTCAAGAACTAATATGTCCTCTGCGTGATGCGAATGATGCAATTATATAAATATAATTCAAAAAGATGGAATAAGGGAAAAATTTTTTTTGATGCCACCGGTTTTTTCTTTATGTTGCAGTTTCGATTAATGTACATTTTTTTCTGAAATATAGCACATCCGGGTTATTTTTATCGACAAGTTTTAATTGACACAAAACGCGTATGATATACAAGTGCACCAACTGCGGGGCGTAGCGCAGTCCGGTAGCGCATCTGGTTTGGGACCAGAGGGCCGGAGGTTCAAATCCTCTCGCCCCGAATGCGCCAGTAGCTCAGCTGGATAGAGCAACAGCCTTCTAAGCTGTGGGTCACAGGTTCGAGTCCTGTCTGGCGCGATTATTTTCTGTAGGAAACAACGCGGATTGCAGTGGGAGAAAATCCGGGATGTTGTATTAGATACGATGAAACGCCGCCGTCATCGGATGCATAGAGAGATACTGATGGTCCCTCTGCAATATACAGACGCCCGGTGTAATCCACTCCAATAAGATCACCTATGTTAGTACCTGCAAGCCAGGTATTACCATCGAAGCTGAAATAAATCTGGGTAGCACTTGCAGCAAAAATCCTATCGGTGAACGCACAGAGTGAATGTACACCCGAAAGACCGCTTATTTGTCCAAAGGTATTTCCATCACTGGATTTATAAATGGAACCACCAGCGACAAAGTATATTTCATTGTGAAATTGTACCATATCATCGATTGAGTAACCAAAATTTTGTACATTAGTAAAACTCATTCCTCCATCTGTTGATCGATACAGCGCACCGCTATCTGCAATATATATGTTTGTGACTCCATTCAGCACAATTGCCCATATATTTGAAATAGAAAATGTAAATCCTGTTATATTAACAGGTTGTATTGCTGATGCGCCCGGCTGAAGAATGTAGAGGGTCCTAGAATCGTTTTCATTCACCCCAAGATAAAATTCTCCCCCTGGTCCTTCGGTTAGTGCTAAAACAGAGCTGGATGTGGGGAAATAGCCTTTTTCAACCCAAGCTGAGTCGGGAGGGTAGAGAATAATATGCGTATTATTACCGGCATCGCCTTCCGCTGTCAGCAATGCATTATTTTTATTTACAGCCCAGAATAAATAATTGCCATTCACGAGAGGTTTTTGGGAAAAGCTTTGACCTTTATCTGTGGATATATATAAATTATTAGGAGGTGTTGTCGCCAGATAAATATCCACGCCGATATTTTCCACATCCATGCCGCTATACAGTTCAATATCTTCAAACATGGAACAGTGTAAAAGCGGTAAGCAAGAAATGATGGCAAGAAGTATTCCACATATTATCCGCATGATGTGCTCCTGTAATAACCTATAAAAAAAATTGCGCACCTAAAAGCAGCAAAAAACCAGCATGTTGACCATCGTTTGTTTTTCCCGTGTACCCGTACATCTGCACAAAAGGAGCAACAAGAAAATCACCAAGTGCAATGGGAAGCCGAAGTCCAAGTGTCGCAACCGGGTTGAGGTACCATTGCATGGTGTTTTCATCCCTGTACGGTTCGCCCTCCAGCAAAATTGGGTCCTTACCAATTTTCATCATATCAATGCTTACGCCGAACCCGGCAAACAACTGAAACGTAGTATAAAAATCGGTTGCAATGCTGATGCCGCCGTTTAGCGTGAGGGGCAAAAAACACATGTATTCAATAATATTTATGTCTGTATGAAGAGATTCGTTTCTGTTTTCATTTCCCTTCAGGTAGATCGCGGCGAAGGAAGCTCCATAGTGCCAGAATTCCCTCTCGCTGTTGGTGATGCCGCCGCAGAGGACGAAACCGGGGCGAAGCGTATCGGCAAAGTATTCCATCCCGCCCGTAAATGACGCGCCGGCAAATATGCGATAGCTTTTCCCTATTGGCGCCTCTCGCTTTATCAGTGAGATTTTATCGTCCTGTATTGCCTTTGCTTTTATTTCTTCTTTTGCAATTGCAATTGCTTCGCCGGCTTTTTTTGCTGCTTCAGCATCTTCTTTTGCGATTACCGCAATATGTTCAATGACCGAATCCGCCACTTTGTCCACAAGTTTGAACATTTCGCTTGTGACGGGTGTGTCCATTTCAATATTGCCGGTGGTTTTCTGACGCGAGCGATGATAAATAAATGCGTTGACTGCGATGGTTTTATTGGCTTTATCATACGCATATTGCCCGTATATGATGATGTCCGCATTGACGACGTTCGAGATTTTCACAATTTCCTTTTCATCTGTATGCGGGCGGAAGAAAACCGGTTCTTTGGTTTTCGAAAGCACCACAATTTCTTCAAAGCGGTCGCGCGTCATGAGATTGAAGCGGAACTTCTCTTTCATCGAATCGATAATCGCATTGGGGAGGTTTTTCGAAAGCCATTCATATTCTTTTTTTCCTGTTTCGTTTGCGAAAGGCAGCACCAGCACTTCGGCCAGCTGTTCCTCCTGTTGTTGACCCATCACCGGCAGGTAAAAGCCGAAGGCGCATGTAAAAATAAACACGAAGAATTTTTTCATCGTTTAACATCCTTTGCGATGCGAAATCACAATTACCCTGCGAAGTTTTACTGCTAATGATGCATCAACACAGGTAAATATACAATTACTTGATATCTCCCCGGTATCGCGAGACGCGCGATATTTTCGAGGAAGGAATGGTAATAGTGCCCTCAGTGGTGAACACTTTCATGTTGCCTCCTTCCTGTGAAAACGCTCCGGTGAAGGTTTTGCCGTCGGTGGTTTCTACCACTGAAAGCGCGCCGTAGCGGCGTTCTATATCCTTGAGGGTAATAGTCTTTTGCTGTTCCGCTTCTCCTTCTGAAATTTCGAGCACTGGCATAATTTCTACTGGGACAACCACCGGCCGTTCAGATGCGGGTTTATTTTTTAGCTCTTCGATGGTACTCTCTTTTTGAATATTGGGAACGAGCGCGATTTTTTCGAGCGCCTTCATTTCGGACTGTTCTTTTTGTGAAAGTTCAGCAGGTGCGGCGATGCCTTTTCCGGAAACTTCAACTTTTTTCCCGGCATCGATTTCTATTGCCGCACTTTCCGCGATTGCACCCTTGATGACCGGTGACACCCTGACTTTGCCGGACGAAAGCTTTATGGATGAGCCTTTATCGCTCACAGAGCAGAGAAAGCTTGTGCCGCGCACCGCAGCCACGGAAGTTGGCGTCACCAGAGAGTAATTCGTACCCCTCTTTACTATTTTGTTGAAGGAAGAGCCAATTTTCTGTTTGATGGTGATGGTGTCTCCGTCCTTTCCCATCACAAGTGCATCAACTGTAAAGCTGGAGTTTTCTTTTATACTGATAACCGACGTTTCGCCAAACTGTATTACTGCGGCAGATTTTGCACCTGTTGCAATTGTGTCTCCTGCTTTCACTTCTGAACCAAATCCGCATGCTTTGCCATTCTGGAGCACTTCGCCGCTTGCGAAAGTGACACGTCCGGTCAATTCCGAAATGCGGGGCGTACCGCAGAACGTAAAAGCTGCAATACCTGCGATCAGCGTGATAATGAATGTGTATCTTCGCATGTATGTACCTCCTCCAAATATTCACTTTGAAAAATTTTTGTAACTGAACACTACATTATACTGAAAGATATAAGAAAACATGCAATACGTCAACAAAAAAATACACACGTGCTTTTTGTTATATTAAATAACATAAGAAAATATTGACAATTTTTTAAGAACATTTCTTTCTGGTATGCGTTTCCGGTGGATGTAGCTCAGCTGGTAGAGCCCAGGATTGTGGCTCCTGTTGTCGCGGGGTCGAGCCCCGTCATCCACCCATTTTTTTGCGCCCGTAGCTCAGCTGGATAGAGCGTCGGACTTCGAATCCGCAGGTCCCCCGTTCGAGTCGGGGCGGGCGCGCAGGTTTCAGGCCTGCCAGGTCTTCTTCAAAAGCTCGTTGGAATAATTGAGAATTTTGTTCGATGTCGCGGCAAGCTCTTCAATTTCTGAGGCCATCTCACCCACAATTGCATTGACGTGTTCAATCGCCTGTGACGAACCTTCAATAGCCTGTTTCTGTTCTTCAGTGCCGATTCCAATGTTTTTCGCTGTTTCAATGTTTTTGAACATCTGCTCTATAATGATGTTAATGTAGCGCTCTTCCACAAGGATGCTTTCCTGGAGAACTTTTATTTTTTCAGAGCTATTTACCATATCGTCTATGAGGCCTTTAATTGCGCCTGCGGTTGACTGTATGAAAGTGACCCCTTCGCCGGTAATTGCGCTGTTTTCACGCAGAACAGCTTCAATTTCTTTAATGCTTTCGGATGTCTGATAGGCAAGCTTCCCGATTTCATCGGCCACCACCGCGAAGCCCTTGCCGTAGTCTCCGGCGCGCGCAGCTTCAATGCTCGCGTTGAGCGAAAGCAGGTTGATTTTGTCGGCGATATCCACAATGATTGTGACGGTTTCGGCGATTTTTCCGCTCTGCTGCTTAATCTTTTCTATAGTTTTTTCCACTTCGCGTATATTCTCGTTGGATTGACTTGTTCTGTTGACGATATGCGCGATGTTTTCATGGGCAGCGCGCAGGTTTTTTGTTGATTCGGTCTTTATATTTTTAAACTCGTTTACAATTTCTTCCATTTTAATATTGCCGTTTAGCTGTTCAATTGAAGAAACGTGAATGTTTTCCGCCGCGCCAAGCAATTCTTCGAGTGAGGCGGAAATCTCTTCGAATGTGGACGACTGGCTCTGCATTTTTTCATTGAAGCGCTCAATGAGCCTGTTTTGCTCGTCCACCTGTGCAACGAGTTCGGTTATATTTTCTTTTATTGTGAGGTTCAGCGCTTTCTGGCGTGATGCCTGTTCTTCTATCACTTCACGCTGGCTGGTGGTGCGCCTGTCGAATTCCATAAGAACAGGGATGTATCTGTACGATATGAACACCAGCAATGCGCTCATGATAATGAAAAATACTTCTCTCAGTACAATAACACCGTGAACAGCCTGGCCGTTTTCAATCGCATTCAGATGCATCACTCCGCCGTGCTGCAGTGCGAAAAAAATGAATGCAATCCATTGAAGTATTCCGTATGCGCTGAAAAAGACAAAAAGTCTTTTATTGTGAAACAGCTGCAGCACGATGATGTTCACAATTAATAAAATTGAAGAGTTGTACGATTCGAGCGCAAATGTCCAGTCGCCCAGAGAAAAGCCGTATTTGTATTTTTGGAAAACAGGCATAGTGACGGTAATGAAGCCCACTATCCAGGAAAGCGCCGTGGCAGATTTGTGCGTTTTTTTCCGACGAAAAATGATATAGGAAAGAATGATTGCAATGATAAACGTGCTCATGGCAGGGATGATGTCGCGCAGACTGATGTGTGAACCAATGAGAAAAGCAGTGATGATGATTGTATTGACAACCAGAATGACGAAAAACATAAAACTCGATTTGATTTCGATTGCTTCATATGCAGAGTAATATCGTTCCATATTGATGTCCTCAGTGAAATTTGAAATGTGGTCGTCGTGTACTGAATCAATATATCTTAAAAATCATAACAATTCAACAGGATAATAGAAAAATCCCATGCATGGAAAAAAAATACGCGCGTCACGATGACACGCGTATTGTGCGGTGGTGATGGTGGAATTATCTAAAACTTGCTTTTCCGATCAAACCGATACATTCCCGATTGTTCCGCATCAAGAGAACCATCGGAACGATAGAATTTCCATTCACCGTTCTTTTTATCCATCATATATTCACCTTCGGCTTTGAGTTTTCCATTTGGATAGTAGTGTTTCCATATACCGCTTTTTTTCGGAAGTTCCCATCCACCATTCCATCGGTACGTTATTTTTTTGTCAAACTCGTCAGGCGGGTACGTGGTGCTGGACATCGTTCCCTTGACGTGACCGTCCTGTACAATTTCATACACTCCCCGGATGAGGCCCATAATGAAAGTGCCTTGTCCAATCAAGCGGCCGTTTTCATAAAGCTTAACCGGTTTCGATTGATCGACCATGCCATTGGTAAGCGCCACTTCAAGCGCTTTTTCGCTTCGCCCGTTATTGAGCCGGTAGTATGTCCAGTAGCCATCTTCATTACTTCGGGTCTGAACTTTTTTCTGAACTTCAACAGTTTCGATTTTAAATCTGCCTTCCTTCATACGCTGACCCAGCGGCGATTGATAGATCCATGGACCAACCTGATTATTCTCACGAAATTCGCCTTTCATGTGCAACATACCGTTTGAATGATAGAAGAACCATATACCGTTTTTTTTGCCTTTTCGGTATGCGCCTTTTTGGTTGTTTTTTCCGGTAGGCCACCATGCGTTGGCCATCCCGTCATGCTTACCATTGCTGTATTGAGAAATTTCTTTTGGCCGTCCATCTTCATAAAATTCCTTTGCGACGCCGGTGAGTGCTCCCTCGCGATATGTTTCTTCCTTCTGCACTTTACCGGAAGGAAAGAATGTTGTTTTGGGGCCGTGCAGGACGCCGACCCGCTCTGTTATATTGAATTCAGGAATAACTTTATTGATGATGGTATAACTCATTTCAGTTTTTTTCTCGCCTTTTTCGTACCATTCCACCCATGGGCCGGTGCGTTGATCTTCATCAAATACACCTTCCG
>DYLV01000263.1 GCA_020721925.1 Leptospira biflexa | reverse complement strand
TTTGTGTGATTTCTGTGCCGGGAAGGGGTATATGTGGCATGTGCTGATTGTGTTGAGAGGGCAGGTATGCTGTGTCGGGAACTTTGGTTTCAGGAATGAGGCATGGAAGTTTTATAATCGAAGTTTTATAATTGTATGATAAGTAAATAATGATAAGGGAAGAACCATGAGTAGAAAAAGTCAAAGAAGGGAAATTTTCGCCGGCAACTGGAAAATGTACACCACCCTTTCCGGGGCGCTCGATCTTGTGAAAGAAATTATCGATGGCCTTGGCGATATCGCAAACCGTGAGGTCATTGTTTTTCCCCCTGCGGTTCATGCGCGCGAGGTTGTAAAAGCATGCACGGGCAAAATATCGGTGGGCCTTCAAAACATGTATTTTGAAAAAGAAGGTGCTTTTACCGGAGAAATATCACCCCTCATGGTAAAAGACACGGGATCGCGGTATATTCTCATTGGACATTCAGAACGTCGGCATGTGTTTGGCGAAAGCGATGGAATGATAAACAAAAAAGTGAGGGCGGCGTATGAGTATGGCCTGGAGCCAGTGGTTTGTGTGGGCGAGCTTCTTGATGAAAGAGAGGCGGGGAATTCAGAAAAAGTGGTAGAGTCTCAGGTGCGCGCCGCGTGCGAGGGAATTGGTGTTGATCAAATGAAGAAAATGATCATTGCGTACGAGCCTGTATGGGCTATTGGCACGGGAAAAGTTGCCACGCCGGAAGTCGCGGATTCAATGCATAAAAGCATCAGGAATGTGCTTGCGGCGCTTTATGGAAATGAAATCGCTGCAATGGTGCCGATCCTGTACGGGGGCTCAGTGAAACCGGACAATATTGGAGGGCTTTTTTCGCTGGAAGATATCGACGGGGTATTGGTCGGAGGAGCGAGTTTAAAGGCAAAATCTTTCCTTGACATAATTCACGTGTAATAATAGTTTGTAACGGAAATGCTACCGCACGGGTTTTAGAGTGCACGCAAGTGTGTGCTGATGTATCAGGCAGTGTTTTTCTGTAACTTTCGCCCACGCGTGGAACACATTATATAGCCGGCATGCGCCGGCGAAAATCAAATAGGGTACTAGTATGGGAATACTCACAGGGATTCTAACAGTATTTTTT
>DYLV01000146.1 GCA_020721925.1 Leptospira biflexa | reverse complement strand
AGCAGCACATTTCGACTGGCGATACGCCTCATTCGCCGCTCGATTGACCGCCCTGACTGGTTTAATCTTATCGGGAGGGGGAATATATTTTTTGTGCACCTATCTTTTACGTGTACCGGAAAGCCGCTACTTCGTCCATCGCCTCCGTACACATGCAGGAGGCAACACGCTGTCGTCATAAAAAAATTCTTGACGAATATCAGGCAAATTTACCTAATTGTGCGAAATTTTGTTGAACGTCAATCATACCGGCTTCATATGATTTCATCACCCGGTTGTAATTTGCTGTTTGATTAAATTTATAGGAGAAGATAATGGCGAAAGAAAAAATATTTTGCGCAAACTGCATGAATTGTGTTGTTATACGGCAATATGAATCCGAACCGGACAGGTATGTATTGCGCGTAAAGTGCCTGAAGAAAAAATGGGTGAAACGCTCCGGCGAAGAAAAGCTCTATAAATATTTTACCGTGGCCCGTAGAATTATCGATGATTGTGATGATTTCGTCGAATGCGGCGAACTCTTCCCCTACATCAAAAATCTCAGGAAGGAACTTCCCATTAAAGACGAGATATATTCCACGAAAGGATGACCATGTTACTCCGGGGATTTAAAGGCGGTATCCATCCCCCGGAAAATAAAAAGTTTTCCGGGGGTAAGGAATTTTCCTATATTTCGGTTCCGCACACCTGTTTTATCCCGCTTCAACAACACCTTGGCAAGCCGGCAAAACCGGTTGTTGAGGAGGGACAATCGGTCGAGGAAGGACAATTGATTGCCGAGGCAGACGGAGTTATCAGCGCAAATGTACATTCGTCCATTCCCGGAAAGGTTGTCGGTATCCGGCTTCATCCCACCGTGTATTCTCCTCAAACTCAATGCGTGATTATTGAAACCGAAGGTGCGTTTTCCACCTCATCGAAAAGCAACCCGGAAGAAAATTGGGAATCCCTGTTACGCGAGGAGATGCGATCCCGCATTAAAGATGCCGGGATTGTGGGGCTCGGCGGCGCTGCATTTCCCACCGCAGTGAAACTATCCCCACCCCCAAACAAACCCATCGACACGCTCATCGTCAACGGAGCCGAATGTGAGCCCTATCTCACAGTCGACGATATGCTCATGCGTTCTTTCCCGGGAGAAATCATCGAAGGCATTCGCATCACGATGAAGGTGCTCGGTGTTGACAAGGCGATTATTGGAATTGAAAAAAACAAGCCGGAAGCGATAAGGACTCTGCAGAAATCTCTTGGGAAAAATGAATTATCCAGGAAAATTGAACTTGTTGCATTGAAGACAAAATATCCGCAGGGTGCAGAAAAGCAGTTAATAAAAGCGCTTTTAGGCCGCGAAGTGCCAACAGGTGGCCTTCCCATGGACGTCAAAGCCGTGGTGCAGAACGTGGGTACTGTTTTTGCAATACGCGAAGCCATCCTATTGAAAAAACCGCTGTATGAGCGATATATTACCGTCAGCGGACCAATTGTAAAAAAACCGGGAAATTACAAGGTGCGACTCGGTACGCGCATATCCGACATACTCGATGAGATCGGAGGTCTTACCGAAGAACCCGCAAAAGTCATTATGGGGGGCCCGATGTGCGGGATTGCGCTCGATTCTCTCGAAATCCCCGTAGTGAAAGGAACATCCGGCATCCTCTTTTTTGGGAAGAAAGAGGTTTACAATGACGCATATCTCCCCTGCATACGCTGCGGAAGATGTGTTTCTGTATGTCCCGCAGGATTGCTTCCCTGCGACATATCGGTCGCGGTCGAAAGAGGCATGAACGATGCGCTTGAAGCATTAAAACCTTTCGATTGCATCATGTGCGGATCCTGCACCTATGTATGCCCGTCTCGGAGGCCCATAAGCCATTTTATAAAATTGGGTCAGCAGCGTCTGAAAAGCAAGTCTGCCGTAAAATAATCGTCCCAGCTTTTCGGCAAAAGCGATGCGTATGCATCGGCACAACAATGATCATCCGGAATATGATATGGCAGAAGAAAATACTCCAAACGAAAAAGTGCAAGAGAAAGACAAAGGCTCATCGAAGCTGGAATATATCCTTTCGATAGCCCCTCATATACGTGCATCACAGAGCGTCTTCACCGTGATGTGGCTCGTAGTCATCTCGCTTTTACCTGCCACCGCGTATTCATTCTACCTGTATGGACTCAATGCAGTGAAACTTGTTGCCGGAGCTGTGATAGCTGCGATTGCCTCTGAAGCGCTCTATCAGCTTCTTATGAAAAAGAAAATTACCGCCCTCGACGGCTCTGCTGCCATTACGGGGCTTTTGCTTGCAATGAATGTTCCTCCCGATGCGCCGGTCTGGATGGTGTGTATCGGCTCTGCGTTTGCAATCATCATCGCGAAACAGCTTTTCGGAGGTCTTGGGTTTAATATTTTCAATCCCGCTCTTGCCGCGCGCGCATTTATGATGACATCGTGGCCGATTCATATGACCACCCGATGGCATCAATTCAGCCCAACCAACATTATATCTCAGGGAATTGAAAACACTGCAAGCCTGCCGTCAGCAGCCTACGATGCAATCACCTCAGCCACTCCGCTTGCGGCGCTTAAAGGCACATCGAAGATCATTGCCGAGTTCGGCGCATCCGCCGATGGTGTTATTCAGACGCTTCTTTCATCACAGATGCTCAAATCGCTTTTTATAGGAAATATAGGAGGATGTTTAGGAGAAACTTCGGCGCTTTTTCTTCTCATCGGGGCGATATTTCTTCTCTGGAAACGCATTATTACCTGGCATATTCCTGTGACGTATATGGCAACTGTTGCCGTCATCATGGCAGTGTATTATTCATTAAAACCATTGCCGGGATATGAATCAATCGATCATTTTCTTGTGCGAATTGTCCTCTTCCATCTCCTTTCAGGCGGATTGGTTCTGGGCGCATTTTTCATGGCAACCGATATGGTTACCTCGCCGGTTACACATAAAGGAATGATCATCTACGCGGCGGGCTGCGGTATCATCGCGAGCATTATTCGCTTATGGGGAGGATATCCCGAAGGAGTGTCGTACTCGATTTTATTGATGAACGCGCTTGTACCACTCATTGACCGATATATCAGGCCGAAGGTATTCGGCACATCACAGCCACAAGACACGAAGTGAGAATCGCCATGATTACAAATATCATAAAACCTGCGTTCATTCTTGCGACAATCGCATTTATTGCTACTTTTACCCTTTCGCATATCAACAGAATCACCAAACCTGAAATTGCAAAACGCCTTCAAATGAAAAAGGATGATGCATACGCAGCAGTATTACCCGCCTCTCTCGGTTTTGTGATTGTTGAAAAAGATAAAAAGGCGGTTGTTGATGGCAAAGACTTCTTTTACACAGTAGCAACGAAAACTGATAGTGGGCAAGAAATCAAGGCGTATGCCTTCGAAACAGCAAAAAGCGGTTACAGCGGCGTTATCCGTTCAATCGTTGCCGTTGATGAAAACATGAAGCTCCTTGGAATTTCAATTATTCAGCAATCGGAAACACCCGGTCTCGGCGCAAGAGCCAAAGAGATCGCCAGCTCGGAAACATTCTTCAGGCACTTTTTTGGAAATGGCGGCCAGAGCACACCCGTTACCACTCAATCCTGGTTTGAAGCGCAATTTAGCGGTATTGATTGCACAAAAAAGATTGGCATTTTAAGAAAAGGCGAATATGCAACCGCGGGCGATGAATTGAAGAAAGAGCTGGCTGAAAAAAATTCAGTTTCGGCCATAACCGGAGCCACGATTACCACAAAAGCCGTCATCAATGGAATCGCAGAAGGTATAGAACGCCTCAAAAAAGCCCTTGTTGCAGAAAAGACATCACAGGCGGAGGTGAAAACTCAATGAAATATATTGAGCTGATCATAAACGGTATCTGGCACAGAAACCCCGTGTTGATTATTGGTATTGGGTTATGCCCCACTCTTGCGGTCACCACTTCGGTTTCAAATGCGCTCTGGATGACGCTCGCTGCAACATTCGTGCTGGTGTGCTCAAACATCCTTGTTTCAGCTGTAAAAAATATTGTCCCCTCTCACATTCGAATTCCCATCTTTATCACAATCATCGCCACATTTGTCATAGTCGTTGAACTCACCCTTAAAGCATTTCAGCCGGATGTTGATAAAGCGCTGGGGATTTTCATTCCCCTCATCGTGGTGAACTGCATCATTCTGGGACGCGCGGAGGAATTTGCACAGAAAAATTCAATTATCGATTCGCTTTTCGACGGTATTGGCATGGGGCTGGGCATTGGCTTTGCTCTTGCCCTCCTTGCTTTTTTCAGAGAAGTGCTGGGCGCAAACAAACTTCTTGGATATACAATTCTACCGGGCATGGAGCCATCCCTCATGATGGTCATGGCGCCCGGCGCATTTTTTACTCTTGCGTTCATCCTATGGGCGATGAACACAATTAAATCACGTCAGAAAAAATAGGATCGTTATGGAATTAAAAGCGCTGTTTACCATAATCATTTCCACCGTTTTTATTCACAACTACGTCCTTTCCCAGATACTGGGAATATGCCCGTTTTGCGGAGTTTCAAAAAAAATCGATTCAGCCATCGGCATGGGAATCGCGGTGGTGTTTGTGATGGGTATGGCTTCTTTTATTACCTATTTAGCATATAAATACATTTTACTCCCCTACGATATCGAATATCTTCGAACACTTACTTTTATTCTCATTATTGCAAGCCTGGTACAGCTGGTTGAAATGATCATTGAGAAAACATCGCCTCCGCTCTATCAGGCCCTCGGAATTTTCCTGCCGCTTATCACCACCAACTGCGCCATTTTAGGCGTGACCGTGCTCAACATCGAATCCGGATTCATCACTGCTGAATTAGGTTTGCTGAAAACCGTCGTGCAGGGCATCGGAGCGGGGATCGGCTTTACACTCGCGCTTTTACTCATGGCGGGCATCAGGGAGCGCCTCGAAGCCGCCGATGTGCCGGAACACCTCAAAGGGCTTCCGATTACTTTTATAGTGGCGGGGCTTCTTGCACTGGCCTTTTTAGGGTTCGCGGGAATGAAAATCTGAGCGCATCACTCATTTATCAAAGTAGTGCTGAACCAGCCTAATATTTTTTCAGTGTGATAGACGTATTACAGCACCAGTCGATAATATACATCAAGAATTTCCCTCCCCCATAGAAGCGCTACAATCAATCCACCCGCAAGAAAAGGCGCGAAGGGAATTTTAATCCGTATTCCTTTGCCGCTGATACACCCGTACAGAATTCCGATTGTCGCCCCTGAAATAAGTGCGGTTTCAAGAAGCACCACAGAGAGTCTCAAGCCAGCGGCAAGTCCCAACGCGGCAGCAAAACGGATATCACCTCCTCCAAAACTCCCGGGGAAGATAAGCACCATGGTAAAGAAAAAGATGCCGAGGAGCATCATCCCTCCCAGCGCCTCAATCGCAGAGACCGAAAAATTTTGAAATGCAGGGAAAATTGATACCACAAACAACGCATATACCAATGCGGAGGGTATTACCATTGTTTTTATATCGGCGATTGCAATTGAAACAGAAAGCGATGAAATGAGAAAAAAATTCAATGCGGATATGCTCATTCCAAAACGATGTGCCATGAATACGGCAATTAGACCATACGCAATTTCCATCAGTGGATACAACGGCGAAATTGCCACTCCGCAGTAGGCGCATTTACGCTTTGAAAACAGATATCCAAACAAGGGGATGAGATACATCCACCGGATGGGGTTTCCACACGGGGGGCATTTTGATCTTTCAAACAGAAGCGAAACCCCTGCGGTCTCATTGGCACATCTCAACGCCAGCGTGTAAAAAAAACTCCCCCATATTGAGCCGAAGTAAAAGATCAGGAAGTACATAACAAAAACAGTACTCATAATCATGGGACCAGTGAACATACTACCGCATCTAAATCATTTGCGCGATCGGGGAAGTGAGTTATTTCTTTTATCGCAATTCTGGACTCAGAAACGCCCTTATCGGATAGAAATTTTTTTATTATATAAAAGCGCATCCCCCACGCGTGATTATATGCTGCTGCTTCCTTCGATGCGGCATCACCATAGAGGAATATTTTTGCGCTCTGGAAAAGAACGGCCTTTTCAGAAAATTTTTCGAGTGTCTTCGCATTGATGGTATCAAGAGAATAATCTCCGGATTTAAAGAACACTTTTGCATCATTAATGAATTTCTCAAGAGTCGTCTCCGCAAAAACGGGTGCGGTCGGATCCATGCCTGATGAGATTTTTTTCTGACTCGTAAATTCATTGAGCAAATCGGTATTGCGCAACATCCCCACCGGAACGGCTTGAACATCTCCGCCATAGTAATATTGTACGAATTCCATCGATCTGTCGAAAGAAATTCTCGTTGAAAATTCCAATCCGAAAAATTCAAAATTTTCTCTCAGCCCCGCAAGCGTATATTCGTTTAGCATCCAGATAGCAGTGTTTTCATCAACACCAAACGATGCGGCAATCGCTTTTGCGGCAATATCCCTGTTTTTTTTCATTTCATCCAAACCCTTAAACCAGCCTGCTAAAAATTTTGCGACAAGCGTATTTTTCGTCAATCCAACATCCTCTCGGATGACAAAAATGCCGGGCGAAAGCGCGGGTAGATGGGAGGATGAAAGAACAAGAAGCCCTTCCCTTGCAGCGGTTTTTTCTTTGGATGAAACTGCGGCGATTGCAACCTTGCCTTTTGTAAACAGGGCAATCGCATCTCTGTCGCTCAGTGTATAGTGCCATCGAATTGTTGTATGATCGATCCCATTTTCTTTCAGCATTGCAAGGGCAAGATAATGCGGCGCACGCCATTTCACACAGGCGATTGAGGGCTTCATTGCGTCATTGAACTTTTTCAGCGGTTCATGTGTTAAAATAATATCCTCTCCGCTTGAAAGCCCATACATCATGATTGCGACGGGATTGATAGATCGGTATTTCACGTAAAACTGCGATAGCACCCATACATTCGACCACACGAGATCCGCTTTTTTATTGGTAAGAAGTTCAAAACAGCGAATCGGATCTTCCT
>DYLV01000145.1 GCA_020721925.1 Leptospira biflexa | reverse complement strand
CGTCGATGAAAGGATCAATGCATGCTTCGAGTTATTATGCAAATCGCACGGAAATCATCATAAGCGAAAGCTAATAGTTCAATAAACGAACTTTGGACTATGAACAAAAGAATTTTCACAACTCACATCTGCGCATAGCACCTTTGAGGAGGACATCACGCACCCTCACGAGGAACATATTTCCATTGTGCGTGGCGATTCAGAGTTCGGTACATTCAAACAACACGTACTGTATTACACGCACACATGAAACTTCTTTCCCTAAAACAAATGACCACAATGAACGTAGTTTTACCTCTATTATGCCAGCAGAACATCCATTTAAACTGTTTTAAGATGTTTCCTACAAATTCTCAATCAATACTGCGCCGCCCATGCCACCGCCAACACAGAGAGTTGCAATACCCCACTTCAAATTTCGCTTCTTCATCTCATAGATGAGCGAGATGATAATGCGCGCACCCGTACAGCCGACCGGATGGCCAAGTGCAATACCCGATCCATTTACGTTTACTTTGGTACGATCAAGACCCAGCCCTTTTTCACACGCAAGATACTGCGCAGCAAATGCTTCGTTCAATTCTATAAGTTCAATATCATCCAACTTCTTGCCAGTTTTTTTCAAAAGCTTCGTCACTGCCGGAACCGGGCCATAGCCCATCAAACGCGGTTCCACACCCGCGAAGGCATTTCCAGCAATCCGTGCCAGAGGTTTTGTCCCAAGCTCTTTCGCACGTTTAGCTGTGGTAAGAACCAACGCCGCGGCGCCGTCGTTCAAACCGGAAGCATTTCCCGCAGTCACCGTTCCATTTTTCTTAAAAGCAGGTTTAAGCAAGGCAAGGTTCTCTAACGTGACATCACGCCGCACATGTTCATCCTTCGAAAATATTTTTGGTTCACCTTTTTTCTGAGGTATGGGAACCGGTATTATTTCATCGCTGTATCTGCCTGAATCTATCGCCTTCGCCGCTTTCGTATGGCTTTCAAACGCCACCTGATCCTGCTCTTCACGGGAAATATTATACTTTTCCGCCAGGTTTTCCGCCGTCTGCCCCATGATGAATGGCTCCCCGAGAAGTCCACTTCCCGAGTGCAGAAGTTCCCACATGGAATCGGTAAACTCACCATGCATAAGCCGCATTCCCCACCGCGCCTTCCAGAGTACATATGGGGCATTTGACATCGACTCAACACCTCCAGCAAGCACGATATCGGAATCTCCAGCTATGAGCTGTTGGGATGCAAATACTGTTGCCGTCATTCCGGAGGCACACTGGCGCTGCACAGAGGTTGCGGGCACTTCAACAGGAATTCCCGCCTTAAGCGCGGCAGTACGGGCAACATTGGCCTCGTCCGAACCCATCATGCAGTTGCCGAAAATGACATCGGAAAGCGCTTTACCTTCAACTCCCGCACGGCGGAGCGCTTCCTTCATCACAAGTGCGGCGAGTTCAAACGCCTTTACGTCTTTAAGTGACTGTCCGAAACTCCCTATGGGAGTTCTGCATGCTGAAATGATAACCACATCGCTGTCCGCCATTACATTTCTCCTTAATAGTATTATTTATTTACATAATTAAATAATTTATAAACAGATAAAAACCGCCGATGAAAAAGTTGAACTTCGTCGGGATTTTTCTCATGAGAAAGAAGAATACTCTTTGTCAAATATCAAATCTCGTAAGATATTTAGCAAGTTTTTTTGCGGATTGCAATACCTCGCATTTATTTACTTGACTATTATACTCAAAATTTGTATTTTTCAGGCAGCGTCGCAAATCGACATAATTTTTTTAATAAGGATATACCATCATGAAGAAAAGGTTTATTCTGCTTTACGCGCTCATTTATTTTCTTCTTATGTTGAACGCCGCATCACATGCGGCGGTATACGAAGCATCAACGCTTCACAATGCTGTGGCGCGAAGCGAAACAGTGCTCGATCTCTTTTTCGAGCGCTGGGAACGCATCCAGAATATGGAATTATACTTCGATTGGTACGGCAAAATCAACTGGGTGCAGGGCTTTCAGATAAACTCAATTAATCAGGGTACCGGCCAGAAGGAAGCGGTCGATATGCGCCTGGTGCGCGCTTATGGAAGCATTACAGTCAACATCCCCGTGCTTGGCGGCTATG
Organism: Leptospira biflexa; assembly: GCA_020721925.1. Taxonomy (GTDB): domain Bacteria; phylum Spirochaetota; class UBA4802; order UBA4802; family JAGODF01; genus DYLV01. The sequence goes on along the minus strand of DYLV01000145.1, from coordinate 4,937 downwards.
AAGGCGAAGACATGAAAAAGCGCCTGAAATACGGTACTGGCGCATATCGTTCACTCGAAAACACTGAAGGGGAAGAAACCTCCGAGGAAGGATGGTTTAAGCCGAAAAACCTCATTCTGGGGTTCACCGCCACTGGCTTTCACTACGGCCTCACCCGCGAGGGAACCATATCGCGCGAAAGCGCCGGCACAGAAACTTTCACCGATTACAAATACACACAGTTTTTCGACGATGTCTTCGCTCTCTCAATTTTATATCGCCCCTACTTCCATATTCACCTTGGGATGATTCTCAACCAGCAATTCGAGCCGCGCGATGACGGCACAATGAGTTATAGTGATCCAACCGAACGTACAACCCGCTACTTCATCGCATCAAATCTTCTTTCCTTTCTCAATTTAAATGCTACCACCCGAAAGGATGAACTGGAAGCACTTGCGGTGGGGATTATTGTAAATGAACTGGTCGGCTTTGCAAATAAAAAACTCGGCAGATCATTTCCTCAGCTATCCATCACCTACAAACGTCTGAACCTATTCAATGATGAACTGTATGATCCGGTGTGGGTTGACAGCGCTCTCCAGTCCAACGGTCTTCTTAAATCATCGGATATGCCCGAAAGTGAAAAAAACAAGGCAATGCTGCATACGCTTTCTGCGGGATTGAAAGGATTCTGGGGTAATCATTTCTACGTAGATATTCTTGCCGAAGCACAGAAGCCGAGCGAAGATCTGGTATCCCGTCTCACTCAAAGTGATATCAATTACGCAATCTGGCGCGACCTCCGCGCGCTCGCCGGCTGGAATATTTTAGGATCAAGCATTGAGGCAGGTCAGTTCCTCGTAATTTCATTCGGCATGAGCCGCTTTTGGGATCCCGCCATTCCAATCCATCGCGATTCAGGAACCGGCTATTATGTGTACGGCGGCATCTTCCAGATGGAGGGGCGGATGTTTATGGGAAGCGTTCCGCTCGGAATGGAGTTGAGGATTTCTCACAACTATTCTCCTGAGCTGCGCCGAATGGTTGAAACCGTCGATAAATGGGTGTATGAAGGCAGTCTCACGGTAAGTTTTTAAAATAGGAGGAATCAATGAAAACAATACGGTATAACAAAACACTTGTGCTCATTTTCGCAATGGCAATTACAGTGCTCAATGCCTGTTCGTATGCGGTCGACATGGTTGAGCGCACCCTCACAAAGCGTGCATCGTTTTCGATTACTGCAGAATACAGCGGAGACTCAGTCATTGTCCGATGGAGCGAATCCGGAAGTGGCAATTTTGCAGGATACGAGGTGTATATAACCGAAGAGCCGGACAATGAATACGCCGGATATGTGGTAATCGGAGCCGGCTATACCATTTCAAGCTCCAGTATATTCACTCATGATTCAAATCTATTGAATGGATTTACCCAATCATTTACGATGGGCGCCGCACAAGTAAGTAATCTCAAAACGCAAAATGGATCCGGAAGATATTTCTTCCGCGTGGGCATTATTGACTGGGATGAAGATCCGGATGAGAGAACTCCTGAAAATGGGTACACAGGCGATACAGAGCAAGATTACATCCACAATACTGACATCGCAGAAATCAGCGGGCTTGCGATGGTGGATATCTACTAAAATTTATGACGTATGCATCTTCAGTGACAATACAGATCATGGCTTGCGCGAAACGGGAAAAGGCCCGCGAGAGTTTGAAGCGCGGCTTTCAATGTGCGACTTTCCAGACCAGCAGGAAGTCGCACGAGCTCACACTCATTCAAGGACGGGAAGCAAATAATGCATTGATACCTGCGCAAGAAACGATTTCAATGTACAAGATTTTTCATCAGCCATGTTGCGTTTTGATATCCTCTTTATAATTGATATTATAAAACAATGTTTCCGGTTCAGCAAAAGCGTGCATTTCTTCTTCCGTCACTTCCCGTACGCGGACATCACCGAAAAAGCTCACAATTCTCCGCTCGCCTCGTTTTACGGCTGCACGAATTGCCTTTTCGCAATTTTTCGAATACACTGCATGCAGCGGCTCATAGTTTCCGCGGACAATCGGCACCGTCACATCGTATCCCTCTGAAATTTTCGCGAGGAATCGAATAAAGTCTTCATTCAGCGAAGGCATATCGCCCGCGACAGCAAAAATGCGTTGAGAGTTCGAATATGAAATTGCCGTGAGGATGCCCACAATTGAGCCAATATTTTTCACCAGATCGGCATAGCATGGAAGGGAAAGATATGCAAATGATGATGCGTCATCGGCAACCAATGCGACTTCGGAAAAAATTTTTTTTACTACATCCGCCACATGCGCAATGAGCGGCTTCCCGCGATATACATAATTCAGCTTATCGCCTCCAAAGCGACTGCCCTTTCCTCCTGCGATGATGAAGGCCGAAACATCGCTGATTGTACTCATTCCTTTTATCGTTGACATGATGGTTAAACCGCCACGATGCTGACATATCACAGAGCACGGTGCGCCATGGCAATAAAAAAAACCATCCCAATTATCGCAATAGTCGGAAGATCCGGTTGTGGGAAAACTACTCTCATCGAAAAGCTAACCCATTATTTTTCATCGCACGGCCTTCGCATCGCCGTTGTCAAACACCTGCGGCATAATTTCGACATCGACTATCCGGGAAAGGATACATTTCGTTTCCGACAGGCAGGCGCCCGGGTGACATCCATCACAAATGGAGAGTCGCTTGCGATAATGGTGCAGGATGCAGGGAATATCAATCCCATTGAAGCCGCTCCCGCGCTTTTCGCCGATTGCGATCTCACTATCATCGAAGGCAACAAGGAAGGACCACATTTGAAAATCGAAGTGATAGGCAAAAGCACAGAAGCGCCTCTGATTTATTCGGGAATTGAACACATCATCGCTCTCGCATGCGATTGCGATCTGAAAAGCGCTCTACCTTCCTTTTCACGAAACGATGTGGAAGGCATCGCACATTTCATCGCCCGTTATTTCAATCTTACAATCTGAGAAGCGCAATCGTCACGCCATCGCCGCCCTCTCCCATTTCGCCGGGTCTGAATGCGGCAACATACGATGAAAATTTCAGCTCTTTTCGCACCGCCTCTTTGAGTGCGCCGGTACCATGCCCATGTATGATGACCGCACAGTGAATGCCGCTTCTGGTCATCGAATCCAGCGAGTTATTCATCAAAGACAGCGCTTCATCCGCCCGCTTCCCACGAAGATCAATGGTGTTATAGCTCGTCTGAACGGTAAGCGGTATAAAAATTTCTTCCGATTCTCCGAACCGCGTTTCGTTACGCGGCGGGATCTTCTTTTTGTTCTCGGCGCACGGACGAACAAAAAGCTCATCGAAAGAGAAGCGCGACTTCAGAGAATTTCCCATCATCACCAGAGCATTTCTTTTTGCGCAATCAATTTCCTCCAATTTACCCCAACGCTTCAACGGAAATACAAACACTTCTGCACCGACGCTTTCATTTTTTGCTTTAAACGGAACCAGACCAGCACAGTATACTTCTTTTTCTGCTTTTTCTATCTCCTCCGATGCCTGGCGCTCAGCCTCCGCAAGTTCATTGCGATACTCTGCAATTTTTTTATAATCAGCACCTCGAAGCTCTTTCTCTTTTTCCAAAAACTTATTGCGCAATCGCGCAATTTCAGTTAAAAATTCCCTCCCCGCGGCAATATCTTTCCTGGCCTGATAAGCCAGCATCTCTTTTTTATGTGACTCTAATTCTTTTTTTTCTCTTTCCAGCTCCGATTTCAATTGAGATATCAATTCACGTTCTCTGTGCAGCTCTTCATTGAGCAGCTGCACTTTTTCGATGAGCGCTTCGGCGGAAAGTTCGCTCTCGTCCAGAAGCGCCCGCGCGCGATCGACGATGAATGCGGAAATACCATATCGCCGTGCAATTTCAAGGGCATGGCTTGCGCCGGGAACGCCTTGCAGCAACCGATAAGTCGGTGTAAGCGTGTCAACATCGAAAGAGACAGACGCGTTGATAAATCTCGGATCCGACGAGGCAAATTTTTTCAGTTCTGAATAATGCGTTGTGGCCAAAACCAGAGCGCCGGTTTCCGCCAATTGCTCTAAAAGAGCCCTGGCGAGTGCCGCACCCTGCCGAGGATCGGTACCAACAATAATTTCATCAATAAGGACAAGGCTTCCCTCGCCTGCCATCTCAAGCATCTGACGGATGATCACCAATTGTGCCGAAAATGTCGAAAGCGATTGCGATAAATTCTGTTCATCACCGATATCGACGAATAGATTCTGGAAAATCCCGATACGGGAATCGGCACTGGCCGGTATATGCAATCCATGCAATGCAAGCAGAGCGCATAAGCCCACCGTTTTGAGAAAGACAGTCTTCCCTCCGGTATTGGCCCCTGAGATGAGCAGACATCGTTTTCCCCCTCCAAGCTTTATGGAATTGGGAACTGTTGATTCAAAATTCATCAGTGCAAGAAGTGGATGGCGCGCATCAATCAGATCAATTGTTGTTTCATGTGCCACTTCCGGCGCATGCGCATGCAACAATTCGCTTATCTTTGAGGCTGCATTTAAAAAATCCAGCTCGGCAATGGATGTGATATTCGCAATAATTTCATCCGCATGCGCCGCGATCTTTCCGGAAAGCAGTATGAGAATCCTGTTGATTTCGGCTTTCAACTCATGCTCTTTTTCAATGACACGATTATTTAATTCAGAAATTGATTCCGGCTCGATATAGATCGTCGATTCACTCGATGATATATCGTGTACTGTACCTCTGATCTTTCCCCGGCTATTCGCTTTCAGAGGAAGCACATATCTGCCGCTTCGCGTCGTGAAGGATTTTTCCTGTAAAATCTGTCTTATGGAATTATCACTGAGCAGAGAATTGAGCCTATTTTCTATTTCGGTGCGAAGCAGGGCAATATCAGCCTCAATCA
>DYLV01000144.1 GCA_020721925.1 Leptospira biflexa | reverse complement strand
TTTTAATAGTATTGAGGACATTTGCTCTATTTTCAGCGATAAGCTCTGAAATCATTGCAAGCGTATCGCCAACAGCATTCCCTTCAAGATTCGCATAATCCTGAATTTCTTCGACGAGCTGATTGTTGATCATGCGGGTACCGGGATTTATACTGACATATCTCAGCCCTAATGCGCCCTCGCTCTGTACGCTAATCTGATAGTTTGCATACAGTCTGAATCTCTTCGTCATTTTCAGGAGCACCACCACCACATTGTTTTCGTCTAACCGTATTGTATCAACCTCCCCTGCCACCACGCCATTTACCCGCACTTTTGTCTTCGTGTTGAGTCCGCCGACATTTGGAAAACGAACGGTCATGAAATATTCATCCGGGCGTTCAAAAAATCCGCCGGTCATAATGATTGTATAATAGCCCAGTATGGCCATCGCGATAAAGAAAAATATACCGACAATGATCTCTTTTTTCATGATTTCCTTTCCGCTTTATGCGCTCCTGTGCGCACAAAAGCTTCAGTATGCATACAAAAACCGCAAACTTCGTCAAGGCAAAAAATATTGCTACTGCACCTCAATCGGGCCTTTGATCGATCCATTAATAAATTGCTGCACGATCGGATTACTTGAATTTTTTATTCCATCAGGCGTATCACATGCGATTATCTTCCCCTGATACAGCATCGCAATCCTGTCGGCAATATAATACGCACTGCTCATATCATGGGTCACCACTACAGAGGTTACCCCGTAATCATGCTGCATCTGCCGCACCAGCTCGTCGATTATCCGCGACATCACCGGATCGAGCCCTGAAGTGGGTTCATCATATAGAATTATTTCCGGATTGCGAACGAGCACACGCGCAAGGCCTGCACGCTTTTTCATGCCTCCGCTTATCTCTCCAGGCATCTTGTCTTTCGCATCCGACAGCTGCAGTATACGCAAATGATAATTTATGATTTCCTCAATTTTGTCTTTCGGATATTTACGGCTTTCAATGAGTGGAAGTGAAACATTTTCTCTTACCGTCATCCAGTTTATGAGCGCACCAGATTGAAACACAATTCCCATTTTCTCCCGAAGCACGTTTTTTATTCTGGCATTGGCATAATCCATCCTGACACTGCCGATGAGCACGTGCCCTTCGTCGGGGTCAACGAGTCCCGCAATGTGCCGGAGTGTTACAGTCTTCCCCGTTCCGGATTGACCGATGATGACAAAGGTCTCCCCGCGTTCGATCTTCAAAGAAACGTCGTTCAATACACTTTTGCCGTCGAAAGACTTTTTTACATGCACCAGTTCTATCATGGATTTTTGCCGTAAAAGAACGAAGTAATAAAGTAGCTGACAATGAGAATCATGAGAAATGATATGACCACCGAAGAACGGACTGCCTGGCCCACACCAATGGCGCCGTTTTTCGCCTGCAAACCCCTGGCACAGCTGATCGATGAAATCATAATGCCGAAGACATAAGATTTCAGCATACCCACGTAGGTTGCTTTGAACCGAAGCGTATCGATCACATGATGATAGTAGGTATCAAACGGCACAAGAAGCTGAAAATTCGATACGATTGCGCCGCCGTAGGTACCCATCACAATTGAATATATTGTGACAACTGGCAGCATAATCGAAAGCGCCACCACGCGCGGCATAACCAGGAAGCTCACCGGATGAATTGCCATCATCTCAAGCGCATCGATCTCTTCTGATACTTTCATCGTTCCGATTTCTGCAGCCATCGCCGAACCAACAGACGCGGTGAGCACAAGCGCAGAGGTAAAGGGCCCCATCTCGCGCGTCATGGCAGTGATAACCAGATCGCCCACCAGGGCTTCCTGCTGGAACGTCATGAGTTCCAGTCCCGTCTGTAGCGCCAGCACCATTCCGGTGAAAAAAGAAACAATGGAGCTCACCAAAAAGCTCTTCACCCCGGCGATATACATCTGCTTTAAAATTTCTCTCCATCTCCGGAAAAGGTCTTTCGAATAGAATACCGACTGGAAAAAAATAACAATAATAAAACCCGCATCCGATAGCGCAAGCAGTATGTTTCTACCGACATATTCAGTTATATCAAGAAATGGCTGAATGATTTTTTTCATGGTTAAAACACCTGTATCGAGAATCCAAGTTGGCCCGGCCAGTAATAGAATCCATCGGAGCTGTATGCGGAAGCGTTCCACTCCTGTGAAAGCGAAGCAAGAGGTACTTCGCTGTAATCAAACACCGATTGTTCACTACTCCGCAATGCTTCACCCATAAATGGATTGGAAGCGCCAAAAGGAATCCAGAAGAATCGATATCTGGTTCCGCCCTCTCCTTTTTCGTATGAAAACATAGAAGCAAGAAAGGAAAGTTCGCATATTCGTCCGTGCTGACTTCCATACGACAGGAGAAGAGGAATTTTCATGAAGAAAAAATTCTCATTCCAGCGCTGGTAATATATGCGCAACAAAAAGCCCATTCTGCGCTCGCCATCATGCAAACGGCGGTATTCAAATAATGTCCAGAAAGGCTGATATAATCGCTCGTATCCATCGGGATCGCGCCAGGGAAGCAGAGAAAGGGCAGCAAAGTGAAGATTACCTCTATCATCCGACTCATATTGAAAAAGCGGCCAGAGTTTGATGTATTTCCATCTGCTTCCATATTGCAAGCTCGGTTTGTCGAAATATTTTCTGGTAAAATACCAGAAGACGAGCGAAGTGATGTGATATTCCGAGCGGAAATTTTTTGTCTCTGTTTTCATGGAAAAATATAATGGCGTGATGAACAACGATTCTCGCTCCTCGAAGCGATATCTTCCAAAGAATGGGAAGAAAATTCTTTTGTAAATACGTGGATTCCGCGAATCCTGAATCTGCACAAAAGGCCAAGGAAAATTCAGCTCGAAACTCCCTGCCCCCTGATTAAATCCCCAGGAAAAAAATGGCCATAGCAGCGTGGAACTTTCTACTTTTCCAGAGGCGTTCCATCTCCTTCCATAAAACGGCAGAAAGAAAAATGTATGCTGTGTGTCGTTTTCCATTAACACAGTACTGTAGTTCACGAGCAAAAGATACGAGTAATTATCGTATGCATCGCGCTTGAAATTGTGTGCATAAAAGGGCAGCAGGCGAAAATCATCGCGGTTTTCGCTTTTTCCCCGTTGAAGAAGCGGCCAGAGAATTCCCCATGCGCGGTAATTGCGCGATTCGTAATCGACATAGAGAGGAATGAGCGATGCGACGAGGACAGCAGTTGCTACCAGCGAAGGAGGAAATGCGGGAGGGAAGATAAAGAAAAGTAAAAAACCGGGAAATAAATATGCGGTTATTCTATCCTGCCCCAGCTTCCCTTTTATTGTTCCTCCGAATGGCCATATCAGGTAATAGCGGTCGCGCTCATCGGGCGATCTGCCATAGTAAAAAAAAGGGAATAGCCCGAAATCATAGTCGCGCACTCCGTTTGAGTGCATGTAATCCACCGAATGAATGAGGCCAATGAGCGATTGCCACTCATAGCTTCGCGGCGTTTCATACGCCCACCAGACTATTGGCAAAAGTGAAGCATAAAACGCTTTCCCCCCGGAAGGCACATCGGCAAGGTAAAATGGCCTGATAACTTTTATTGAACCTCTCGAGCTTTCTTCCCGCTCGTAAAAAACCCACCACCAATCCAGAAAGCGCGATGTCGATGCATGTACGATCGACGATTGGGCTATAAAAATAAATACAGCACATATCGTTAGAATTGTATTTATTTTTTTTAATTTCCCCATCATCGCTTACAGCCCGATCCGCACAAGATACGGCTGATACTCCAGCGGATTAATATAAATCACATAAAGGTCGTTCCCTTCTGCATAGATTTCTTTCGCGGAATAATAAAACACTTCCCGATCGCGATTCTCGGGAAGTGGCGGAAGCGCATAAATGGTCTTTCCGGGCGCATCGGTAAGCATGGCAAAATCCTGAAATTCAGTGAGAGCTATTTCCGCCTTCCCAAGACGACAATAGACAATGATAAATGATTTCCGCGCCTCATTGAATGAAATGGTACATTCGCCGGAAAGGTCACCAAATAGGGGTAAGGCCTTTGCAATATCCACATCCCAGGTCTTTTCCGTGCTAAAAAAACGATATTCGCTCCGCGTGCCGATATGTGCTTTTAATACCCGTGCTATGAATGCATACGAGGTAAAATCTTTTTTTGTCTGCTGTCCTGTGACATAAAGAAATCCGTCCTTTTCAATCACACAACCTCCGAATACCGGTTCATTTGCTGAAAAAAGACCATCCATCCTTTTGAAATTGATGTTCATGCCTTTTCGCCATCCATCGGGCACATTCCATCGCGCAAGCCCCGTTCCCTGTGGAGTGATGGCAAGCGCCTTGCCGGGTTCATCAATCCGGATTTTCACATAATATACATACACGCGATTACCCAATCGAATGCCATCGAGTGCCCACAGACGCACTTTTGCGGGATCTTCCCCGCGCTCAATGCGGATATAGGGGACAACTTTCCCGTTTTCTCGATAGTATTCAAAGCCGGGATCTCGTATTGTTTCCTTTGTAAGCGGACCGCTGAAACCGAGCGAATTGGAAGGCATTGCGTGTACGATGGTGCGCTCGGAAAATGTCGCATGCGCCGAAACCCTGTCCTTCCACTCGCCGAGTATGGTATCACCGAAACTCCACAGAACAAGCCGTTCGTCGAAAGGAATCGGAGCGACGCCATCCTGCCCCAGCACATGGGTGAGCCGTGATGGAGCAAACAATCCGAGCGGCTCGGCTTTTGTGCGACACGCAATGTGTGAACAGGCAACAAAAACAGAAACGACGATTGTTGTAATGAAAAAAATTCTTTTTGCAGTCCGCATATTCATATAAAATCCAATCCGGGTGTATCAATTACAAAGTATATAATTATGTAATAAAGTTTCAATAAAAATAGTTTTCCATTTATTTTATTTTGACGAAATTAAGATAATATCGTATTATTAATACCGAGAGTATTATTTATAATGAAAAAATGTCAATGGTGGCAATCACAAAAAAACTAAAGCGAGAAATCGATCATTTCATGAACATTCGACATTTCAGCGCAATTTTTCTCTGCATCGCTCTTCTCGTAACCGACGGTCTGCCTGCACTGGGAGAGCAGGAAGGAGATGAAACGTATAAAAAAGCGGTGAAATACTTTTTTCAGCGCAAGTTTGAAATGGCAGAGCTTCTTCTTCAAGAGTCACTCAAAAAAAACCCTGAAAACCACCTGGCCTATAGCTACCTGGGAGATATCTTCCTTATGAAGAAACAATTCGACGGGGCACTTCAGCTCTATCGAAAAGCGCTGGACATTGAACCGAACAACGCGGATAATTATTTCAGAATAGGGCAAATTTACTACTACAAAAAAATGGGGCCGCTTTCAATCGAGAATTATCAGAAAAGTGTGTCGATAGATTCGAAAATAACTTTCGCGCACTATCATATAGGTCTTTCGTATTTGATTCTGCTTCGCGATAAAGAAAACACCATAAAAAGCTGGGAAACTTATCTCATGCTCGCTCCCGAAGATCCTCAATATGAAAAGATTCGCCGCGCGATTGAGCTTCTCAAAGACCCTAATTTTCAGATTCCACCGCCCGGCAGCGATATTTCAATTGAGGAAGCACTCCACCTGGGAGGAATGGTGCTGATGAACAAAGAACGCGAAGCCAAAAGCCAGAAAGCGGATCACGAATCGAAAAAATCACAGCAGAAACTTGAAGATATCGAACGCGACGATTCTCTTTAAAAAGGGAGGCATGCATGGCGAGTTATTATAACGATAAAAAGGTTCTTAAATACGCGGCGGCCGCTGCAATTGCGCTTGTGCTCATAGGACTTATATATTTCGGAGTGTCACGCTTCATCGGTGGTAATATCGATATTCCCGATATGCGCCTTAAGCAAATTTCTCTCTATGAAGAATTGCTCGAGACGGACCCCTCAAATATCGACATCATCATCCGCCTCGGCAATCTCTATAAATCGATGGGCGATCTGGACCGCGCGATTGAGTACTACAACAGGGCGCTGCGGATTAATCCCAACCATTACGGCGCACTCAATGAACTGGGACATGCCTTGGCGCTTAAAGGAGATTACGAAAACGCAATCAGGGTTTTTTCTTTAGCAAAAAAAGCCAACCCATCGCATCCCCGCGCATACAATAAACTCGGCAATGTGTATGATGACCGGGAAGAGGAATTAAAAGCACTCAAGGAATATCTTTTAGCGAAAAAGGTTGCCCCGAAGGACCAGGAAAGCTACTGGAACATCGCCAAACAGAAGCTTCGGAAAAGTGACGAGAAAGGCGCAATTGCAATTATTCGCGAAGGCATGAGAGCGAACCCGTCCAATCCTGAAGGTTTTTATAATTTAGGAAATTTATATTATAATCAAAAAAAGTATGCCAACGCGCTTGTTCAGTACAAGAAAGCCGCCGATATCGACTCTAAAAAAGGCAAATACTATCACGGCATCGGTGAATCGCACATCCGGCTTGATCATCCCGAGGACGCAAAACAGGCGTTCCGTACTGCTTTAGCACTCGATCCTACTGATGCGCATGCCGCAGAACGGATGGGAGACTTAAGCGCAAAGTACGGAGACCACGAAAATGCGGTGAAATATTACGGCACAGCACTCGGCTATAACAGAGATAAAACTCTGCGTCAAAAATATCTCCGATCTCTCGCAGAGTTGAAAAAACAAAAGGGCAGCGCGGAATCAATTGCGCGCGGTTCGGGAAGCGACAGCGGATCGGGAAAAGGAGCGGATTTTGATAAATCCGGTATTGCCGAAAAAGGGGGCGGAATTTCTTCAACCGCCAGTCTGAAAGATACCCGCGGCGAGTCGCTCACCGATGAAAGTGCGGGAATGGATACCGGAAAAAAATCGATAAGGAAAAGCGGTGGCGATGCAGAAAACTGGCGCGCACTCGGCGACAGATATCGAAAAGAGCACAAATACGACGACGCCGTAAAAGCCTATCGGAAAGCGGTGGAACTGGACGCTGCAGATGACCATTCATACTATTGG
>DYLV01000143.1 GCA_020721925.1 Leptospira biflexa | reverse complement strand
CTCCACGATAATTCTCGATATCCACCAGTATGGTGAAATCACCTTCAAGATCTTTATGTGCCACATACCCGAGAAAATACAGTTCGTCATAATACAGCAATTCGCTGGTAAAATACGCCGGATTATCCGCAGACACATACACCAGATAGTACAATTCATCCGCTTTGCCGGTATCGGGGTCGATTGTTGTCGTTGCGGAAAAATCAATGTGAATGACTTCTTCCTGTGTGATTTTTGTTATCACTGGAGGTGGCTCAGGCTTGTTTTTACCGTGCACTTTTTCAATATCGAGAAAATACTCCTCGTCCACCGGTTCATGGATACATGCGATGCCGCACAGTAGAAAAGCCACCGCAAGAAGGTATCCCACCCATGTAGTACAATTCTTCATGATTACTTTATTCCCGTTTCGGATGCGGAAAGAAAATTTATTCGAAACACATCATTTTCCGGTTCAATCAGGCACGCTTTCGACAGCCACTCAAACGATTCCTTTCTTCGCTCGAAAATATCGTACACCACGCCCAGATTGTTCATCGCGGGCGCACAATCCGGGAATTCTTTCAATGCTTCTTTGAAGAGCAGTTCCGCCTCGATGAAACGTCCTTCAAGGGCGCACTTTACCCCGCGGTCATTCATCACGGCAAACGGTTTTGATGAACCCACAACCGCATAAAAGCGTGTTCGAAATATTTTTTGCCGGGCAGCGCTTTTCAACCTCTCTTTGCGCTCAAAAGTTTCTGCCGCAGAAGGCTTATCAATTGAAAAAGGCCGGAGTATTCTCACCTCTTCGTAGCGGTAAGCACACGAAAAAAACAAGGCGCTACAGAGAAGGATCGCATATGCCGGCAAGCATTTCCACCGCTTTTGCACAATCAATCACATTCCTTTCATCAAAATGCTTCCCCATAATCTGTACGCCGATAGGAAGGCATTTTGAAGATATTCCCGCCGGGACAGATATGCTCGGAATACCTGCCAGATTCGCCGAGATTGTCAGGATATCCGACATATACATGGAGAGCGGATCGTTACGTTTCTCGCCAATTCCAAACGCAGTAGTCGTGGTGGTTGGCGCAGCAATCACATGTACTTTTGTAAGTGCATTTTTAAAATCATCAATAATGAGCCTTCGGATTTTGAGCGCCTTCAGGTAATACGCATCGTAATAACCGGCGCTGAGCGCGAAGGTCCCCAGTATGATCCGCCGCTTGACTTCCTGGCCGAATCCTTCGCTTCTGGTTTTGAAATACAATTCGCGCAGATTATCTGCATTTTGCGACCTGAAGCCGTATTGTATGCCATCGAAACGCGCCAGGTTCGACGATGCTTCAGCTGTTGCAATGAGATAGTACACCGGCACGGCATAATCGGTGTACTTGAGTGAAATCTTTTCGATTTTCGCGCCGAATGACTCCAGCTTCCCAATAATTTTCTTCACCGCATCCGCTATTTCGACATCAACTCCGATAAAATATTCTTCCGGTATGCCAATCAACATCCCTTTCACACGTTCCGCATTCGGCCCATCCGCGAAATCGACCGGTCGGGGCATGGAGGTCGCGTCATGCGGGTCGTGTCCAGAAATTAGAGAAAGAAGATTGATCGCATCGTCGACAGTTTTTCCAAAAGTGCCTATCTGGTCTAAGGAAGATGCATACGCGACGAGTCCATTGCGGGATACCCGCCCATAGGTTGGCTTTATCCCGGCAATGCCGCAGAAAGATGCAGGCTGTCTAATAGAGCCGCCAGTGTCGGAACCAAGCGCCACGGGTGCTAATCGCGCCGCAACTGCTACCGCGGATCCGCCCGAACTTCCTCCGGGAACCTTCGATGTATTAAAAGGATTTTTCGCCGGGCCGAAAAACGATGTCTCCGTTGATGAACCCATTGCGAATTCATCCATATTGGTTTTTCCGAGGGTAATAAACCCCGCCCTGCGCACGCGCTCGTGTGCGGTTGCGCTGTAGGGAGGAATAAAATTATTCAGCATTTTCGAACCGCAGGTGGTACGAAGGCCTTCGGTACAGATATTATCTTTGATTGCAATAGGAATGCCATCAAAGGGAGAAAGGGGCTGATTGTTTTTTCGCCGCCTGTCCGATTCATCGGCTTCATTCAACGCCCGTGCCTCATCTACCGTGATGAATGCATTGAGACTTGGATTATATTTCCTGATGCGATCGAGAAAAAGAGTCACCAGCTGTTTTGAGGTAATCTCTTTTTTTTTGAGTGCGTCTGAGATTTCAGTTAGGCTTTTCGAATGCATGCGAAAACCATTCACCATTTTCGGGATGATTATATCGCGCATGTCAGAGGCAATGCGTCAATTCCTTTTTTATACAATTTCGTATCGAAGTTCAAGCCTATTTATAAAATCTGCAATATGAGCGGGTCTTGGTATTTCAAACTTCATTTGCTCGCCTGTCACTGGATGTGAAAACACAAGTTTCCGCGATGACAGCAAAAGATAAGGGACCTTGAAGCGATCGTGTTTTTTTGAATATATCGGATCGCCCACGATAGGAATGCCAATTGAAGATAGATGCACGCGAATCTGATGTGTCCTTCCCGTGTGAAGCATTATGTCAAGAAGCGAAAAAACGCATTCAGGCGTATTCCATATTTTTTTCACACTGAATTCTGTGACTGCTTCGCGCCCGCCTTCAAGCACCGTCATTTTATGTCGGTACACGGGATGCCTTCCGATCGGCCGCTCGATTATACCATGCGCCTCACGTGGCTTTCCGATAACCACCGCTTCATATATTTTTTCGACTTTTCTTTCTGTAAATTGTTCCGAAAGCCTCTGGTGTGCAAAATCGTTTTTAGCTACCACCATCACCCCTTCTGTGTCCTTATCGAGCCGGTGCACAATGCCCGGGCGAATTGTTCCTCCCACGGATGAAAGATTTTTCAGCCGAAACATCAAACCGTTGACGAGAGTTCCCTTCCAGTTACCGGTTCCAGGATGCACGACAAGGCCGGCAGGTTTATGTATCACTGCCACATCGTCATCTTCAAATAGAATTTCAAATGATACATCTTCCGGGATGATGTCGGGTGTATCCGGTTCAGGGACATGTATGATAACGCAATCATCCCGCTTGACGCGGTAATTTGGCCTGATGCTTTTCCCGTTGACAATGATATCTCCGCTTCGAATGAGTTTTTGAATGAAATTGCGTGAGAAATCTAATTCTAACGCCGCCGTACAAAAGCAATCAATGCGATCGCCCTGTGATTCTTCGGGTACTTTCAGTTCGATTTTTTCCATTTCCGTGTACGGAATCATTGTTGGGTTATTTCGCAACAAAAAAAACATTTCAAATTATCCCATTGTTTTAATCGCCCGGGCATCAAAATATGCATAAAAAAGCTTTTTTTTCAATATCTTATTGACAAATATCCCGGCTAAAAAGATTTAATATCAGGCGAATTCCACAATGGCTTTCGTAGTGGAAAATTCATCCGCCCAGAGCGCTCACGCGGAAAAGTTCAATTGCTGAATTACTCTCAGCGTACGCGAAATATTCATTATAGAGGAAGTAAATGGCTACTCAAAAAAAAATCAACTCGTCAAAACAAACGAAAACTGCCGCAAATGGTAAACTTACAAAATCTCAGCTTGTACAGGCGATTGTTGAGCATGCGCAGTCTTCCGGCATGACAAAGAAACAGGCAAGTGCCGCGCTCGATGCGCTCAATGCCATCGTTGCCAAACAGCTCAGTAAAAAAGGCCCGGGAGAAGTAACCATCCCCGGCATTGCAAAGCTTCAAGTTATCGTCAAGCCGGCAATGCCCCAGCGCAAAGGCATCAATCCGTTTACGAAGGAACCAATGGTTTTCAAAGCAAAACCTGCGCGAAGGGTCGTTAAAGCGCGCATACTCAAAGGCATTAAAGACGCGGCACTGTAAAGCATTGATTGAGCATTGCACCCATAAAGCCGTATGCACATCGCATGCGGTTTTTTTATGTGTCAGGTTCAGCCATTGTCGCTATCGTATAAGTGATGGTAAAAATAGGGCGATTTGAGGGAAAGGGATGAGAAGAAGCGTAAGCAACACAAGCGCGATGAGCATTGGAATGATGCCTTTAAAAATCACATGAAGCGGCACGTCACGCGCAACACCGCTCACTACATACACATTTATCCCCACGGGCGGTGTGATCACTCCAATCTGCGTAATGAGCACGGTGATTACGCCAAACCATAAGGGATCATAACCCAGTTGCGTAACAACAGGATAAAAAATCGGAATGGTGAGCATCACCAGCGCCAGCGCATCTATAAAACATCCGCCAACGAAATATAATCCAAGCATCATCAATATGATAACTGACCCGGGAAGATTAAATCCGGCAATCCACTGGGCGATGTCGAAAGGAATCCTTGTTACCGCTAAAAAATGCCCGAATATAGTCGCTCCCGCTACTATCATCATTATCATGCATGTGATGCGTGTGGTTTCGTTAACTGCGGCGATAAAACCACTCCAGCTCAGTCTTTTCCGCACCATCGAAATCACGAGTGTTCCAAACGCACCAACCGCACCGGCCTCGGTAGGTGTGAATATTCCGGCGAAAAGACCTCCCATCACTATCGAAAAAAGCAAAATGACTTCTCCAAGTCCGGTAAGGGACAATATTTTTTCTTTAAAACTAAAAGCATTTCCTTTTGGTCCGAGTTCGGGCTTAATGCTCACCCAGATGATAACCGATAGCGTAAACATGATTGTTAACAGAATTCCGGGAACGATCCCTGCCAAAAAAAGCTTTCCGATCGATTGTTCCGTCAGTATGCCATACACAATAAATATCACACTCGGCGGAATGAGTATGCCAAGACTTCCCCCAGCCGCTACCACGCCTGTCGCCAATTCCGGTTTGTAATTATAACGCTTCATCTCGGGTAGGGTTGCTGCAGCCATGGTCGCGGCCGTCGCATTCGTCGAGCCGCAGATTGCGGAAAAACCAGCGCATGCGCCTATTGTTGCAATAGCAAGACCCCCCGGCAATCTGCCGATAAATCGGTACGCGACATCGAAAAGCCTGGTGCTTATGCCGGAATGAAAGGCAAGCTGACCCATCAGCACAAAAAGCGGAATAACGGTGAGATTGTAAGATGAAAAAGTGGAGAACATATCATTGGCAATAAGCTGTAGCGCTGCATCCCACGATACGACCGCTGCAAACCCAAGAAATCCGATTATCGCCATGAGAAAACCTATCGGAATCCTGGTAAAAATCAAAATTACTAAAGCAGCCATGCCTAAAATGCCAATGCTCGTGGAATTCATCTTCGGATGGCCTTTTCAGTTTCTTTTATTGCATTCACTGCAAGAATCAGGGAGAGTAAAAAACATCCCAGCGCAAGCCCCATGATAAAAGGGAAAAGCGGGAAACGAATGGTGGGAGAGACTTCGCCGCCTGCCATCGACCTGAGCGCATAGGCAGCCGACTGCCAGGTGAGCACCCCGAAAAAAACAGCAGCAATCAATTCATTTACCGCCGAAAGGATGCATGCCGTGCGATAGGGCAGCTTTTCGAAAAGAAACTCGACGGCAATATGCCCTTTCTGCACGGAAGTATACCCGAGCGAAAAAGAAATGATAAAAGAGCTGACCAGGCTCACAATATCGTAGGCGCCGGGCACCGGCATCATGAATCGGCGCAGAATGATATCGGCAACCGTAAGAAGCATTACGAATATCATCGAAAGGGCGGCCAGCACATTGAACCAGTTGCTTATAACCACAAGATACCGTTCGAGTCTCAGCATTATTCTTCCCGGTTACCTTCTTCTCAATATTGACCTGAAACTACCTGGAATGTTTTGCAATAAGCTCATGCAAAAGCGAAACGGCTTTTTGCCCGGGAAGTTTTTTCAATGCCATTTCCTTAACATACGCATCGAACACGGGCTTGACCGCTTTCACCCAGCGTGCGCTTTCCGCTTCGGAAAGCGGCAGAATTTCATTGCCAAGACTGGCGGTGAATTTTTTCCCTTCTTCATCGACTCTGTCCCAGGTTTCACCGTGAATTGCGATCCAGCAGTTGCTTACTTCAGTGAAAACGGCTTTTATGTCTTCGGGGAGAGAATCCCATTTTTTCTTGTTCATCACAAAAAACATGGCAGTGGTGTAGCCAATTTTATCGCATACAGTGGTATGCTTTACTACTTCGGCCTGCTTCCAGCCTTTGAGCGTTTCAATCGGCGCAAACGTTGCGTCGACTACGCCTTTATGAAGCGCTTCATAGGTCGCCCCCTGCGGCATCGCAACAGGAACACCTCCGAGAGCTGTAACCACCTTTGCGCTAAGACCGGTGGAGCGTACCTTCATTCTCTTTAAGTCTTCAAGCTTTTTTACGGGACGTTTCGTGTGCAAAATTCCGGGGCCATGTGCGTGGATGAGCAGAACTTTAACCTCTTCAAGTTCTTTCGGATTCATCGCATGTAAAAACTCATTTGCTACTATCGTGGCTATCTTCCCATTGGGATATCCAAGGGGAAGATCAACTGCCTCCATAATGGGAAATCTGCCGCGGGTATATGCAAAGCACGACATTCCCAAATCCGCAATGCCGCTTACCACGCTATTGTATGTTTCTTCGGCTTTGGCAAGAGTTCCGCCGGGAAACACATTTATCTTCACTCTCCCATTTGTTTTTGCTTCAATCTGTTTCGCCCAGTTAATACTCGCAATACACTGTTCATGCGTGGCGGGGAAAAAAATACTGTAGGACAGCGTGATTACATCGCCACCTGGAGTCTTCGAGCACGCATGAATCATCATTATTAAAGTCAGCGCGCAGAAAACGGCAAAAAATTTTTTCATGATTTTCTCTCCTCTATCCACTGTGGCTGATAAATACTGCTTCTGCCGAATATACAGAAACTCCCGTATATGACAGGACGGTCAAGAACAATTTTCGTACAATATCCTATCGGCCCATGCTAATGCCGATTGCTTCAGCGCTTCGAATGAGCTGTGAATCTGCCGGCACGCGGCGTACTTTGCCCGCAAGCTGAGAAAGCGGCACAAGGACGATATCGGGCGTGCGAAGTGCCACCATTACCCCGAATTTGCCTTCCGTTGCCGCGCGGACT
>DYLV01000142.1 GCA_020721925.1 Leptospira biflexa | reverse complement strand
CTATCAGCTTGGAAGGCTGAAGTTCTACCATTGAACTACACCCGCGGACATGTATGCGCCACCATAGCGGAGGAAGCTCCCCCGTCAAGAAAAAATCAGATGCTTTTTTAGTTGAAAAGAAACCCCGCTACAGCCGATAGTAGCCCGATGCGCGCGCTATTCACACAGATGAAAAAAAACATCCGGTTTACGGTACTGCTTTTCTTTGCGGCGGCGATGGCGCTTGTGCTGGTGCCGAAGGGTTTTCCTTTCGGTAAAAACAAAGTCAACCGTGACGTGCTCGAGTGGCGGGTGCTTCACACCGTCCATTTTGATATCTATTTTCCGGAAGAGGCGCACACGCTTGCCCGCATCACCGCGCGATATGCCGAAGAAGGCTATGTGCATCTTGCCAATGCGTTTCGCCATGAGCTTACGATGATCATTCCAATCGTGGTCTTTCCCTCCCACATCGATTTTCAGAACAACAATATTATCATGAATATCATAGGCGAAGGCGTGGGCGGGTTTACCGAGGCGCTGAAAAACCGCGTGGTGGTGCCGTTTACCGGCTCCTATCATGAATTCCGTCATGTGCTCGTTCATGAGCTTACCCATGCCTTTCAGTATAATATACTCTTTCACGACACTTCCGGAGTCGAAGTGTCCCGCTTCTCCATGGGAAGTGTACCGCTATGGGTGATGGAGGGGCTTGCCGAGTACCTTTCCGCCGGCTACGATGAAAGCGCCGACATGGTAATGCGCGATATTCTCGTGAACGAGCACTATGCCACGCTCATGGATCTCACGCGTCTGCGCATCAAAAGCGGATATCTTCTCTATAAACAGGGACAGGCGTTTTTTTACTTTTTAGAATCTGTGTATGGCCCCGGACTTCTTGGGGATTTTTTTCGCGATATCCGCGATATGGACTTTGAGGACGCGCTCAAAGTAGCTACCGGCAAAACGATCGAAGAGTTGAATCGTGAATGGATTCGCTTTTTCAAGCGTCGTTATCTTCCTCTTGTAAAAGATAAAAAATTCGTTGACGAAGAGGGAGAACAGATGACCTTCCATTTGAAAACCTATTCCGTCTTCAACACATGCCCGGCAGTTTCTCCCGACGGCAAGGCGCTTGCGTGTATTACCAATCAAAATATCTATTCGAGCATCGGGGTGCTTACCTGGGAAGAAAAAAAGGAGGATGATGACCGGGCGCGCGCGAGAAGCGAACTCAAAACGAAAACAATCCGCACCGTGGTGACCGGCGACAACAACGCGCGCTTTGAGGGGATGCATCTGCTCAACAATAATCTCACCTGGAGCGCGGACGGAAAATTTATTGCCTTTGTGGCGCAATCAAACGCGCGCGACGTGATTTTCTTTATCGACCCCAAAAGAGGAAATGTAATAAAGGATTTCCGGTTCCCTTTCAGGGCAATTCGCGATCCGTATGTGTCGCGCGACGCGAAGCTCATCGCCTTTGTTGGGCAGGACAACCGCTGCGAAGATATTTACCTGTACAATATTCCCGAGAAGAAACTCTCCCGCCTCACGGATGATCTTTTCAGCGACAGATATCCTGTCATAAGCCCGGACGGAGGCTCGGTGTATTTTTCTTCAAACAAAAATATGGAGGGGAATATTGAGTTCCGCACATACGCAGTGCACAAAATCGACCTGAAAAGTGGCGCGCGAAGCATTGTGGTGCAAAATGAAGGCAGCAATCTTCAGGCGGATATATCGCACGACGGGAAATACCTTGTATACATCTCCGACCGCACGGGAATCTATAATGTATATCGCTTGCATTTTGAAAGCGGAAAAGAAGAACAGCTCACCGACGTTTTGTGCGGGACGTTCTATCCGCGCCTCTTCCCCGATGGAAAGATGCTGGCTTTTGTGGGATATCAGAATCTCGGATACGATATCTTTCTGAAAGATATTTCCTCCGGCGGAAAAGAGCCATCCCCGGCGCGCCTAACGGGTTTTTTCGAACATACCTTTCCTGAATCGTACTTCGATTTTTCGCGCGCCATCCTCGATGATTTTCCGGTCTCTCTCACCCCTGATTATCTGATTATCTTCGGCGGCGGCGCCTTTGCGGCAGGACAGGGCGCATTTACGGCGTTCACCCAGCTTGCGCTTTCTGATTATTTGGGCAATCACAGGCTGGTTGGCACGGTGAATTATGTGCGCTACAGCGGCAGAGACAATGTGGATTATAACCTTGCCTATTTTTATCTCAAGCACCGGTGGGATTTTGGCATCGGCATGTTTCGCCAGCGCAATCCACTTTTCGGAATTTACTCCCTTCAGGATATTTTCATCGGCATAAACAGCATGCTTCACAGCGTGTATCTTGATACCATTTCGATGGATCGCTACGGGGGATATTTAGTCGGAAGCTATCCTTTTTCGCGCTTTTTTAGATTCACCCTCACCTTTTCTTCGAGCCGCTATGAGTGGGACTACACGCGCATAAGCGAAAAGCTCGATGTATTTGCAAATTTAAATCAATTCTCCGCATCGATCAATTTCGACAATGTGTTGTGGGGCTATATGGTTCCGCTCGATGGCATGCGCGGAAAGATAGAGGCATCGCAGTCGGTTAATTTCACCGGCCAGGACTATGTGTACTCGAGCCTTGAAGTGGATATTCGTAAGTATTTTCTTGTTTCGAAGCGCTACGTGTTCGCGTTTCGTGGCATGGGTGGCCGCATTATGGGGCCGGACCGCGAATATTTCCGCTACTACATTGGAGGTTTCAGTACGCTGCGGGGTCATCCGATTTTCGAATACAGTGGTACAAATATGTTTCTGGGGAGTGCGGAGTTTCGTTTTGTCTTTATAGAAGGAATAAAGTTTGGATGGCCGCTCTTTTTTGGGATCGGCGGCATAGGTGGGGTGCTTTTCGCCGATTGCGGTTCTGCCTGGGATCGCAATTACCGCTTCCGCGATCCAGAAACCGGTCGCTTCGACGATTTCAAAGCCGATTTTGGCTTCGGATTCCGCTTCACGCTCTATCCGCTCATCATTTTAAAGCTTGACTTTGCATGGCCGCATTATTACAGGGAAGTCGGAAACCGCGACATAATTTTCAGCATGGGATTTGAGTTTTAAAATCGCCAATACATCCGAAGCATGCGTGGTGAAAACACGGGTGTCGCGATACTATCAGAATAGTGATAAACAGGATTATGGAACGAAAGGCAACCATTACACGAAGGACTTCCGAAACCGATATTAAAATTTCGCTTCTTATTGACGGGCAGGGACCGTCGAGGATTTTATCGGGGGTTCCCTTCTTCGATCACATGATCTCAGCTCTGGCGCGCCACGGACGCTTTGTGCTCGATCTGCAGTGTACCGGAGATACCGAAGTTGACGATCATCACACGGTGGAGGATGTGGGAATATGCCTCGGTAAGGCTATACACAAATCGCTCGGCGAGAAAGCTGGCATCATGCGTTTTGGCGATGCCACCGTGCCCATGGATGATGCATTGGCGCAGGTTGCGGTTGATCTTTCCGGTCGCGTATATTTTCATTACTCTGGAGCCAAACTTTCAGGGCGCATCGGCACATACAGCGAAGAGCTTACGCTGGAATTCCTGCGCGCGCTTTCGGCTCACGCGGAATTGAATCTGCATGTCATCCTGCATTACGGAGAGAACAGGCATCATATTCACGAAGCCATTTTCAAAGCGCTGGGCATTGCCCTGCGCAAAGCATGGGCGGAAGATGCGAAACTTGAAGGTGAAATTCCTTCTACAAAAGGAACGGTATCGTGATTATCGTCATCGATTACGGTATGGGAAACATCCGATCGGTGGTGAAGGCTTTTGAAAAATACACCGCTCACGTGCGCGTATCATCCGACGCTTCGTCGATTCGCGATGCCACGGCGCTCGTGCTTCCGGGAGACGGGGCATTCGGCATGGCAAAAGCGCATCTCGATGAGATGGGATGGACCGAACCGCTCAAAGGGTACATCGCGAATGATGGCTATTTTATGGGGATTTGTCTTGGCTTTCAGCTTCTTTTTGAATCGAGCGATGAGTTTGGGAGTCATAGCGGGCTTGGTATTATTCCCGGACATGTGCGGCGTTTTTCTCTGCCGAATCTTAAAGTGCCGCATATGGGATGGAACCATGTGCGATGGGAGAGGGCATCGAAGTTTTTTGAACGCATTCCGTCAGAATCGTATTTTTATTTTATTCACAGCTATTATCCCGAATCAGCGGATTCAGAATGGGTGGCGGGCACCGTCGAGTACGGTACGCGTTTTCCGTGCGTTGTGGCCAGAGGCAATCTCATTGCCACTCAGTTCCACCCCGAGAAAAGTCATAAGGCAGGGCTTAGAATTGTTGAAAATTTTGTGAGGCACGCATGCTCGTAATACCGGCAATCGATTTGAAAGGCGGGAAATGCGTCCGCCTTCGGCAGGGTGATCCGGATCAGCAAACGGTGTATTCAGACGATCCGGTTGCGATGGCGAAGAAATTTGAAGCAGAGGGTGCGAAGCTCATTCACGTGGTGGATCTCGACGGCGCATTTGAAGGAAAACCTGTTCACGGCGAGATAGTAAAAAACATTGCAAAATCCCTTTCCATACCAATCGAAATTGGCGGCGGTATCCGCACGAAAGAGACGATAGAAGAATATATCCGCTCTGGAATCCGGCGCGTGATAATTGGCACGGCACTTTTTGGAAATGAATTTGCTTCGCTTTTTCACGCATATAAGGATTATATTGTTGTGGGGGTTGACGCAAAAAATTCCCGTGTTGCCACGCACGGCTGGAAAGAAATTTCGAATGTGGATGCAATTGAGTTCATTCGAGATCTCTCCGATACAGGAGCACGGGAAATAATTTTTACGGATATTGCAACCGATGGTATGCTCACCGGGCCGAACATTGCGTCGATGAAAAAGGTGCTGAAGGAGGTGCCCGGCCTTCGGCTTATTGCATCGGGGGGCGTTTCTTCCGTTGATGATCTGGTGCGCCTGAAAGAGCTTGCGCCGTGGGGATTGGTGGGCGCGATTGTGGGGAAAGCCATCTATAATGGAAGAATAAACCTTGCAGATGCATTACGCGCAGTGTCGTGACATTTTTTGGAAATTTTTCTACATTTTTTTGGTTTTTCCGGGTATTGGTATTATGTAATATGCGCATTTTGTACGTGAGGAAAAACTTTTTTTTACTGTTTTTCTCGTTGCAAAATTGGTTTTGTCTGTAACAGTTGCGGTAAGCGATTTGCCTCATCGCTGATAGGTGCGTCCAAATATGTATGGATGAATGCAAAGTTCCATGAATTCAGAATTCAAAGTGCCGATAGAAATAGAGCTGTATGAGCGCAAAATTTACGATCTCAAACAACTCATCGAAATAAGCAAAGGTCTCAATTCCACGCTTGAGTACAATGTGCTCATCGATTCCATTCTGCTTACCTGTATGGGGCAGATGCAGCTGATTAAGGCGGGCATTTTTCTTAAAAAAGGGATCGATCATGAAATCTATTCGCTTCATCGAAACTATAAGGGATTTGAGCTTGACCATCAGCGGGAGTACGAAATTTCTCCCGATTCCGCCCTCATTAAACTTTTAGAAAAAAACAACCGCTGCTATACACTTGAGGAACTCAATGCAATTCTTGATGAAGATCCGTCGCTTGAGACTATCAACAAAATGGCGCCGATGCTGGTGGTTCCGCTGAAAGGCAAAGGGAAAATCAATGGCATCATCGTGCTGGGTGAAAGGATCAACGGGGAAGATTTTCGTGAAGATGAAAAGGAGTATCTGTTGAATATCGCCTCTCTTGCAGGGATTGCGATCCAGAACGCCTATCTGTATGAGATGGCGACCACCGACATGATGACCAGACTTAAAATTCACCATTTTTTCCAGACATCTTTAGTCGAGTTGAGGGAGCGCGCCATTCATTATAACGTACCCCTTTCTATCATTATGATTGATATTGACCATTTCAAGAATTTCAACGATACTTACGGGCATACCTGTGGCGATCTGGTACTCATCAGAGTGGCGCGCATCGTGATGCAGAATATCCGTCCCACTGATGTTGCGGCACGCTATGGAGGTGAGGAATTTTCGGTTATTCTGTACAACACAGGCATCATGGAAGCGGAACTTGTCGCAGAGCGCATCCGCAAGCAAGTCGAAAAGACCGCCATCGATAGCGATAACGGGCCCTTGAGTGTAACAATTTCGCTCGGGGTCACGGAGTTTCGTCCAGGCATCGATATTGATAACAAAAGCATAATCGAACGGGCCGATAAGGCGCTATATATGTCGAAACATGCGGGGCGGAACAGGGTGACTGTGATAAAATGAGAAAAATACTTGCTCTTCGGCCGATAGTATTGGTATACTGAAATAGTAGATGAGCAGTGCAATAAAGTCTCGTCGGTGATATAAATAATTTTGAAATGATGGAGGAGGAAAGATGCAGTATCGGATTAAGGCATATATGCGCGGTACGGCAGTTTTTTTAGTGCTTATGTTTGTCATGGCATTTTATATAGTACCTGCAATTTATTCTGTTACTGTTGAGGAGCAGGCCGGCAAGAAAGCGGAAAGCGCTCCGTCGTATTCGGACGAATTCACCGCAAAGGTTCCTGAGCGGCGTGACCCCAAAAGCCGTATTCAGGAACGGGATCCGAGGCTCGCCTGTATGCTCTCGCTGATTGTTCCCGGAGGCGGACATGTCTATTTACGGGAAGATCTCAAGGGGGCGGGTTTTTGCATTCTCACCGGCGCGTCATACGGCGCTGCTGCGTACTATCTCTATCAGGCATACCGTGGCGATTATGATGATTCTGAGAAAAAATCGAAGCTGGTCATTGGAGGTCTTTTTGTGATGATCGGCGCAATTATCCATGTGGTTGGAATTGTTGAAGCGTACAACGATGCGGTAGAAATAAACGAGCGCAATTTCTACTATGGTGCGGCACACTCACAAACTCCGTATATTGCCGAAGTGGTGTTTGAGTAGGATTACTGCGCAACGACATACTTTACCAATCCTTATCATGAAAGGGGTGAGGTTTTTGTTGCGTATTGTATGGGGGAGCGTGTTATTTTGTCAGCAATAGCTCCAAATCAGGTGGTACACCCCACCAGATGCGCCATGTCGGGATATTTTCTATACATTTTCCCATAATTGCAT
>DYLV01000141.1 GCA_020721925.1 Leptospira biflexa | reverse complement strand
AGATGATTCCGCCGGATTTCCGATCGTGATATTTTCGGTCGATGATTTTATTTTGTTCTTTCTTTTCAAGGACTTCCCTCAATTCCTCGTCTTTCTTTTTGTTCAAATCCTCCCCATTCTCTTTTTCTGAAAGCGCCAGCCGCACGATGAGCTTATCGTCAATGATCTGCGCATATTCAATCATTGATATGCTTTTCAGACTGGTTATTGACGTAAGAAGCGCCAGATCATCGCGGCTTCGGAGCGACTCCTGTGCGATAAGCGAAAGATGTTCTGTCTCGCGTTTCGCAAAATTAATAATTTCCTCCTTCAGCATATCGCTCGATTCTTTCCTGATGTACACTGCCATCGTCACGATGATAAGTGAAACAAGCGAGAGAATCGCCAGCGCAAATTTATAGCGAATGCTGAATTTTACGCGCTTTGCCGCTGGAGATGATAGCTGTTCTTTCTTCTGTCTGTCGCTCTCAGACGCCATATCATTTCCTTAAAAGCACCAGACATTTCTTAATATTATTCCGCGCGTTTTCGTGATTTCTGTCTATAGCCAGTACCTTTCTCCACTCCTGAATGGCTTTGTCAAATTTATTATTTGCATAATAGCTGATGCCTTTGTAGTAGTACTGCCGCACCATCCTCCTCTGCTCGTCTGTAAGAGCAATTTTCCCTGCACCCTCCCCCTCACCGCGGCTCACGCGGAGAATAGATTCGATTTTATTGATATTCACCAGCGCGTTTATATTATTTGGATCCATCGCATACACCCAGCGGAACTCCTGAAGCGCTTTTTTAATATTGCCCTCTCCGCCCTTCCGATAATATGCCAGCCCGAGATTGTATTTCGCGTTGATCGCACCCGCAGTCGCCCCTTTCTCTATGGGGCGGACGACCTCTCCAGCACTGGCCGCACGAAGGAGATTGCCGATGCCGGGATAGTCGGGATAGATTGATTTCACAAGCTCGAATTTGCTTTTGGCCCTGATAAAATTCTTCGTTTTCAAAAGGTCCCTGCCTTCCTCCACGAGCGATTTCGAAAAGCGCTCGAATTCCTTCGGATTTTCTTTCAGGCACTTCAGCATATAGATCGTCGCTGCTTTATTTTTCGGGAAAAGCTGCAGTATCCTCTCCCATTTTTTTCTGGATTCCATGTAATTTCCTGCCTCATACAACTGTTTACCGGAAGAGGTGAGTACATTCACAAGACCATAGTAGGGAGAATTTGCGTCCACTTTTTCTTCTTCTTCGATGCTTTTCGCGTCTTTTGCCAGTGAAATCTGCTTTTTGGCCAGATCATTTTTCGGATCAAGCGCGAGCACCTCCTCGAATTTCGAAATCGCAATATCGAAGCGCCCCTCAGCATACGCAACCATGCCTGCATCGATTCCCCGTTCAATCTTCTGTATTTTTTCCCGCTGCAACCTGTTCAGATATTCTTTTTTAAGGAAAGGAATTTCAGCAAGGCGCTTCTTCGTGTCCTTGTAGTCCTTTATCAGATCGAGCACATTTCTGAATTCTTCTTCCGCACTGTCGAATTTATATTCATTGAGATAATTAATTCCCGCGGAATAAAAACCTTCCGCCTGGAGGCGCTTTTGTTCTGCGTATCGCGCCTCTTCCAGTTTCTGATCTATTTCGGAGATTTTATCCTTCGCCTCTCCATTTCTCGGATCCAAACCCAATACTTCTTTGTACACCTGCCGCGCGTCGAAATATTTCTTTTCGTCGAATAGCACTTTGCCCTGCCCCAGCAGGTTTTGAACTTTCTCAAATTTCAGCCTGTTGGTAATCGCCAGTTCGGCCTTTCGTTTGCCTTCGAGCCCTTCGCTGTCGTCGGGAATGATGGCCAGAAGATTATCCCAGCATTCAAGCGATTCTCTGAAAAGCTCCGCTTTCATGTTCTCCCTCCCGCACGCGAGCAAGGCGAGGTACTTCTCCCGTTTTTTTCTATCGAGCTCAATCTTGGCCTCCGCCGCTTTGATGTCGCGATCAAGCTCGCGCATATCCTCTTTCATAAGCTGCATTTCCGGATCCAGCGGATCAATGCGATAGGCCGTCACAAAATTTGAAAGCGCTTCTTCGGCTTTCTTTTTGCCCTCCTGAAATGCTCTAAACGCTGCATCGATATTTTTTTCTTCAAGGTTCAATATCAGTTTTTTCTTCGCTTCTTTTGAATAAATCCTTGCCTTCATAAAAGCAACATCCCGCCTATATTTTTCATCATACACGCGTTCAATTTTCTTCTGAATTCTTTCGTTGGTTGGTTCCTGTTCCAGAACAATCATCCAGGTTTCTATGGCGCGGGTAAAATCGCGTTTTGCATAGTACTCTTCGGCAAGGCGGTCGAGTTCCTGCGCACTTTGCGAAAAAAGATCGACCGTCACAACCTGCGATACGATGATCGCAAGCATCACCGCAATCGATGTTCTCAATCTATAGGGCATATTATGTATAATGACAGTGCAATCGCCATCCTGTTACCGCTAAAACATCTTAAAATCAGTCTTCACGTCGAGCGATACAATATACTGCTTGTAGTTATAGGATTTCTCCTCTTCTTCTGTTCTGTAATAATACCATCGGTGCTTTAAGGAAATGCCGATGAGCGTGGTAATTCTGTATTCAAGCGCGTTGGTCAGCTCACTTCGAATATAACCACCTTCCCTGTCTTCTTTATCTGATTTGGCAATAAAGCTGTCGTATTTAATTGAATAGGTAAAATATTGCAAAAAACCGAACTTCCATAAAAAGTAGGTTTCAAAACCCCAGACAGGCTCCTCTTTCGGATCATTGATTTTTCTTTCAAATCCTGCACCGAGCCTTCCCTCGAGAGTATCATAGGTAAAACTCGCACCTGCAACTTCACGCACGAACGCGGGGCGATTGCCTTCTTCATCGCGCTTCACCACCGTGTCGAGCTGGGATTTATGATAAGGGTTCACATAGGTGAAATAATTAAGCTTGTACTCGAAAATGCCGCGCAACAGGTTTTTAATTAAAAGCTTTTCAGTGGCAGTTTCACCGGTGGTTGAATCGATATTTTCCTTCTTCATTTCAATGTAGTTGAGATACGGATTTAAAAGAAAGCGGTGATAGCGGTTGTACACTACAATCGCAATATCATTTTCCAATCCCCACTGCCGATACGAGGCTGTCGGGCCACCCGGAGCAGAAAATCCCGCATCGGAGGCAAGATTTAGAAGGTCGAAAAAATTCGAGAGTTTGATGTCGACCGTTGCGCGGAAGCGCCGCTCTAAATAACCGTACTCGTTGAAAAGAAGCGCTTTTTCCTGCTTCAAGTCGCTTTCCACCACCTCAGTGATATCCCTCCAGAGGTTCTTGTACGCTACCGACTCTTTAAGAGTTCTTTTTACGCGATCATATACCGTTTGTGTGGAAACAAGCCGATACGCGCGCTCGGCGGCAATTGGGTAACCCTGAATTGCCCCATTTGAAACGCCGGAGAAATGGAAGTCCTTCACTGTGAGCAACTTAGAAAGCCTGTCGCCTGAAAGATAATATTGAAAAAGGGGAAATTCGTCGTTCGTAAGATCAATAAGATCATTCTTTTTTACCTCCCCGGCCAAAATCACTCCTTTCATCGATCCTTTTGCGACAATCGCCGCTTCACAATTGTATGTATGCCGCAGCAGGTTTCCGATTCTTTCATCATCGACACGTATTCCTTTTTTATCCGCCGTAACAATTGCCGTATCGCCCTCTCTGGTATATTCCTTTTTCCATAGCGCAAGGCGTTCGGAAAATTCCTTGAATTTGCGGGATGCCGTCTTTTTCTCTGTTATGCTTTGCTGACTGAATTTTCGAATCGAAAAATTTTTTTCGAGGTTGAGATCGAGCATATAATATGAATTTTTATTGGAAAGAAATAAAATAGACCTTCCGTCTTCCAGATCGATCCGCCGGGCCTTCCCGCCGGATATGCTTCCGGCATTGTCGCCACCCGCAATGATTGCATTGATGTCACCGAATTTTTTCAGGATGCCGATATTGCGCTTATTGCTCATGCCGGAAAGCAATACAATATAGTCAACCCCTCTCCCCTTCATCGCCGATATCGATTTCGTCAGGACATCTTCCGCGCCGGCAACGGAAATTCCAAACACATCCCTTTCTGCGACATCCACCATAATGCTATTCGATGATAGACCCACAAAACCTATTTTTCTCCCGGCTTTTTCAAAAATCAAAAAAGGCTCAAAAACCGGCGCGCCCCCTTTGGCGATGTTTCCAGAAAGCAATTTCGTCTTCTTATTTGTCTGAAGGAACTCGAGATGGTTTATGCCGATTCTCAAATCTTTCGAGGAAACCAGCGTTGCAGCGCAATCGAAGAAATTGAAAAAATCCATCATCACGGCACCCATGCTGAAGCGCGAGAGCGCGCCGGGATAAAAACCATTGCCGAGATCGAGGTAGAGGTCGACATTGCCACGCTCCGCTTCGTGCGCAATCGAAGAGCCCAATTGCAGAAGAAAATCTTTGCCCTCGCCGACAATTGCGGTACTTCTTCCTTCAATATTGGAGGTGAGCATGATATGCATGGTTTGGGATTGAAGTTCGGCAATACCTGGTGCAAAAAACATCACGAAAGAAACACATACAAGCGCAATACTCCGTACCCGTGCATCAAATTTGCTCATTATTTTTTCTCTTCACCGGTTTTCTTCTGTGCATCTTTCGGCAGTTCCTTCAGGTCATCGGCAGAGCGAATCGTTTCAGCTTTCTGCGCTTTTTCTCTTACGGCGCGCAATTCATCCTCAAGCCGTCGCACCGCCGACCGTGTTTCTTCCAGATATTTCGCCAATTCGGTCATTTTAATAGTCAGCTCGGCGTTTTTTGTCTTCAGATCCGCAATCTCCACTTCCTTTTCTGCAACAAGCTTTTTCTGCTCCTCAATCTGTTTGGCGAAACGAAACTCGTTTTGCGCCATCTGCATTGTCAACACTTCTTTTTCGCGACTCGCGGCTTCTGATTGTTTCTTAAGCGCTTCATTCAGCTTCGCAATTTCATCGCCCAACTTCTTTTCAAGCGCTTTGTTCAGTTCGGTGAGATCTTTTATTTTTTCACTGCTCTCCGCTTCAAGAATTCTATTTTTTTCCTGAAGATTCCTGTTCCTTTCCTCGAGAAGTGCAATATCGCCGCGCAGTTTCCTTTCGAGCGATTTTGCATCTTCGCGAAGTTTGTTGTACTGGGCATTTCTCTGATCCAGGTTTTTTTTGAGGGTGATATTCTCCTCGACATAGACGCTGTTCTGCCGGGTTATCATCACATTTTTCTTGTTTAAAAGCCTGTTTTCTGCGTTGAGTTTTTCATTGAGATCGTGACATTCTGAAATGGAAAGCGTACGGCATCCCGCGAAGACAATCGCCGTAACCACGATCACACACAGCACAATACGTTTTTTCATCGCGCTCATACCTTCATAAACAAAATAGCACTGACTTTTGTATGCTATTAAACATAGAGTGAAATAATCAATCACAATTTATTACCCTTTTTTTCCTTGATTTTTTTCCATGCAGAATGTGAACATCGCCACTCCGGGCAATACGATCACAGATATGCTTTGCCCGTGTAACTACCATGCGCAATAACAAATCGAGGTTTTTTATGCCCTACAAAATTGCTCTATATCCCGGCGACGGAATCGGCCCTGAGGTGATTGCCGAAGCAAAAAAAGTACTCGAAGCCGGAGGTGCCGATTGTGCCTTTACGCTCATCGACTGGAACACCACCCTGTACGCAAAAACAGGGAAATGCGCACCCGATGATTATCTCGAGAGGCTCAAAGACTTCGACGCCATAATGCTCGGCGCGCTGGGCAATTCCGCCAACGCACCCGATCATATCGCAGTACAGCCGCTGCTCGGCATGCGCCGCGGATTCGATCAATACGTGAATGTGCGTCCCGCGGTGCTCTACGAAGGCGTGGACTGCCCATTGAAAAATAAAAAACCTTTCGACATCGATATGCTCGTCATCCGCGAAAACACCGAAGGCGAATATACCTCCCTCGGCGGGCGGCACTATGCGGGCACACCCCATGAAGCGGCCATACAGGTAAACTATTTCACCCGGATGGGGACCGAACGCATCATTCGATATGCCTTCGAAGAAGCGCGAAAACGGAAACGCAAACACGTCACCAGCATTACAAAATCCAATGCGCTCATCTACAGCATGGTGCTGTGGGACGACGTGATCAAAGAAGTGGCTCAGGAGTATCCCGATGTGAAATGGTCTCCCATGCTGGTGGATGCCGCGGCGATGAACTTTGTCCGCCAGCCGGAAATTTTTGACGTGGTGGTCTGCTCCAATCTTTTTGGCGATATTCTCACCGACCTGGCGGCAGTTATCATCGGAGGCATGGGATTTGCCGCAAGTGCGAATATTAATCCGACGAAAAAATACCCGTCGATGTTCGAGCCCATTCACGGCTCAGCGCCCGATATCGCCGGCAAAGGAATTGCAAATCCTCTTGCGGCAATTATGAGCGGGGCAATGATGCTTGAGTTTCTCGGCGATGAGAAAAATGCCAGGAGAATCACCAATGCGGTGCAATCGTATCTAAAAGAGAGTTCCATAAAAACGCCCGACCGCGGAGGAACGGCGCGCACACAGGATGTGGGAAACGATATCATTGCTCGACTGTAAACATAAAAAGGGATTTTATGAACATCTACCACATGCACCCGACAATGGAGTATGCAGAATACACCTCACCTTCCTGCAAGGTATCCGAGTATATGGTTGAGGTATCAGACGGAGTGAAGCTTCGCTTTATCGACTTCGATCCCGGTGTGAAGAAAAATATACCCATCATGCTCTTTGTTTCGGGCTGGATTTCCCTCATCGATGGATGGAAAGGATTTTTGCAGGAAATAACGCCGAAGATGCACACGCGATACTACGAAACAAGAGAGAAGAAAACCTCGGTGATACCCAGAGGCACCCGCGTCTCGTACACCATGGAGCGATTGCGGCAGGATCTCCGGGAAGTGATTGTCGCCACAATTCCCCCGAAGCGGTCATTTGTGCTGGCAGGAAGCTCGCTCGGCGCTTCAGCAATTATTGAATACCTCATTGACCCTGATGGGCCTCTCCCTGAATGCGCGGTGCTCATCGGCCCAAACGCCGAATTCCGCTTCCCGCGCTTCCTCACGCCG
>DYLV01000140.1 GCA_020721925.1 Leptospira biflexa | reverse complement strand
CGATGGGAAAATCCTCATTGGAGGGCAATTCACCAGCTACAACGGCACGACACGAAAGCGCATTGCGCGGATATGGTATTAGCAGTTAAACCCCGCACGCTCTGCAGGAAAAAGAGTGAATTCCTGCAGAGCAGTGCAGCTCTTGCGGTGTGAGCGGAAGTGGCAGGCGGTGACCGTGACAGCAAAAAGGGATGATCTTTTTTATAATTTTTTGGCTGCCATCCGGCACGTGCGAAATAGGGTATTTGATAGTGTTCGAGCAAAATATCATTGCCCATCGATCGCTGAATTATGGCAATAGATATAAAGGCCACTCAGTAATTGAAAGTGGTTTCGCATGAAAGATGTTCGTGTGTTAGATTAGCGGGATAATTTTTGAGCGAGTTTTTTATCCAGCACCCAGATTGTATGCCAACAATAATTATTTTTGTCAATTTTTCCAGTGCAATCATAATCATGAATTTTATAGTTATCAAATTCATCCTTCACAGTATATTTCTCCAAATCTAATAATTGGTTTAAATATTTCTTTATTGCAATTGCTAAAAGAAATGAAACAGAGAGCTTGCAAACATTCCTCATGTCGGTAAAAACCTCGTAATCAACCTTTTCCGGAAAAACATGAATAACCTGCCATCCTTGATCATCGCATGCTTTTTGATACTTTACCGTTGTAAACGTGTTTTTAAAGTCTTTTATGTGAATCAGCATTTTTTTTAACAGAATTGCCATAAGCTGGCTACGTGTCATCTTTAGTTTTTCCGCACCTTCATTGAGATGCATTGCGTCATTTGTGCATAGATGTACAGTAGTGTGAACGATGGCTTTTTTCATGTCATTCCTCCTTTTGTAAAATATACCCTCATAATTAATACGATGAAAGCGGCGGTCAGATAAAAAATTTTTTCAAAACTCCAATTATTTTGATAACTTTTTATGATGGGAGCAAATCAATGCAATGTGACACTAATGCTTTAAAACAAGAGTAGATTCGCAATTTTTGTTTTTGGCAGTGCCTGTGATATGATTTTTAATTGCTTTTTTTATCCTCTTATTGAGAAAGACATCATACATGTAAGAAAAGCGGAGGAAGACGCGCGGCCGCGCTGGCCCGTGAAAACGGGCGGTGAGGAAAGTCCGAACACCATAGGGCAGGGTGCCGGATAATGTCCGGGCGCCGCGAGGCGACTGAAAGTGCAACAGAAAAGATACCGCCTTACGACAGATTTTAGGGTTTGCCCTGAACCTGTAGTAAGGTAAGGGTGAAATGGCGAGGTAAGAGCTCACCGCATCGGCAGTAATGTCGATGGCATGGAAAACCACACCCGGTGCAAGACCAAGTAAGCAACCGATTGAGAGCGGCCCGTTCGAGGTTGCGGGTAGGTCGCAAGGACATTGCCGGCAACGGTAATGCAAGATAGATGGCCGCATAAACAGAATTCGGCTTACGGCTTCCTCCGCTTCCTTTTACATGCGAAGAAAACCCTGATGAGTACCCCGCCGTGCAAACTCGTCTTCGATTGCCTTGATGACAGTACCCTTGTGCAGTCCCCACGCGGGTGCGATGAGCGTTTCTCTGCCGCGATCACCCGAGAGGCGGTGGATGAGAATATCTCCTCGCAGTCTTTCCAAAAAATCGCAGGCGGTTGAAACATAGTCGGTGAATGTCATAAGCGCGATGCTGTTTTCCAAATAGAGCGCTTCAAGCTTTGTGCCTCGAATCACGTGCAGATGATGGAGCTTAACCCCGCGTACGGGAAGAGTGGAAACCTCTTGTGCGGTTTTCATCATATCTTCCCAGCTTTCTCCGGGAATTCCCAGAATGAGATGCAGGCAGATATTAATATTGCGGGAAGCAGCTCTTGTGATGGCATCAATGGTTTGCGCATGGGTATGATGGCGATTGAGAAATTGCAAACTTCTCGTATGCATTGTCTGCATGCCAATTTCCAGCCACAGCTCAAGGCCTTCGTTATTGTATGATGCAATGAGGTCGAGTACTTTTTCGGGAAGACAATCAGGGCGGGTGCCGATCATAAGGCCTGCAATATCTGGAAAAGAAAGCGCAGTATCGTATAGTTCTTTTAATTTTTCTACCGGCGCATAGGTATTTGTGAATGCCTGAAAATATGCAATATATCGGGTTGGCACATTGCCCCGACGGAATGCGTTGCGCGCCGTGGTCATTTGTGTTGTGATATCGCTTTTTGGATTTATTGCTGGGGAAGCTGAGCCATCGGGGGCACAAAAAATACAACCTTCCGAATCCAGTGTGCCATCCCTGTTTGGGCAGTTGAGATGCGCGTCAAGCGATAGTTTTAAAATTCGTACCCCGAAGCGCTCGTAGAGATAATCGCCGAAAAAATTATACGGCTTCCCGTTCCATGATTTTGGCTCAGAGCGATTTTTCCCGCTGTGCATGCGCAAAAAATGAATTTTTTAGGAAAAGTTGATTCTGGTATCGATCGGGATTGAGATATATCCTCGATACGCGTTTTGCGCTTACGACTTCCATATTCCTGTTCAAGCCGATCACATATATACCTGGCCTGAAATCAATACGTTTCTTTTCATTTTTCCATACGGTTATATTCCGCTTCTTTTTCTTCGACCATGCCGTATGTTTGGTTTTTATTCTTACCGCTGCGTGCGTGAAGGCAGTATAGAGTTTTTCAAGGGTTTCGCATTCGGCGGCAAGATTGGTGTGGATCGCATCCTTTAGCGATTGCCCTTCCTCGAAGACGAAAATGATTGGCCTTGTGAGCTCTGCCGGGCGAACCGCATAGTGTCTGTCGGGAATGCGTCGAGGGGTTTCTTCAACTTTGGTGTGTCGATTATTCGCTTGCGGATTTTGTACGACAGTGATAGATTCCTGCCGGCGTGAGCGGTAACCGGGATTTAGAATTTCGTAATAGGCGTCACAATATTTGCGGTAAATCCCATCATAAAAATCTTTTGACCGGGTCATAGATTTCGCGGTTGATAAATAATTGAGTGCCATTTTAATGTTTTTTCTGCGTTGTTTTTTGCTTTTTGTACGCTTTCCCTCAAGGCTCATCGCCTTTTGATAAAGCCTTTCCGAGGTGAGGGCTGTTTGTTTCATTTCGCTATAGGGTGTCACCAGAGCAGAGAATCTTCCATTTCCGTATTGCGCACGCATAATATCGATAACATCACAGGCTTTGTATGCTAATCCTTCCTGCATATAGAAAAGCGCAATACGTGAAAGCTTCACCAGCGTCAGATCGAACTGAGTTGAAGGATGTTCTGTTTTCCTCGCGACAGTATCGCTGATGTCAATGCCAAATACGTCCTTGAAACTTGCAAGAAGAGTTTCGTACTGCGCGCGGGTGATTTTATCCTGCATTTCGGGATTGGTGATAATAGCAAGGTCTTCGGGGTTGGAAATGAATCCTGTTTCATAGATGAGTGAAATAGGAAAATTGACGAAATAGATGAATCGGTCGTCCGCAACTGCGCCCATTTGCCAGCCATTCGGGTGCATGCCGATATTTATGAGCTCATTTTTGAGCTTGAGCGCATAATGACGAGAAAAGCCGGATACATCAATCCGGTTGTACAGCGTCAAAAAGCCTTTATAGACCTCGGTTATTTTTTCGAGATATTTTCCTCCTTTGGAATCGTACACGATGTGAATGCCGGCGATGTTGCTGCTTCCTGTTGCCTTAACGCCGAGACGCACATTATTCAGGTGCTGGCTGATGATGATTTGCGCTTTGGCGTCATAGGCGTTTTTTATTGTGTTTCGGAATGACTGGCTTCTGTATTCATCCCTCTCTCCTTTAAGGGCGGCCAGATAATCATCCGTGGTAACTATGCGTATATGAGGATTATGTGAAAGTTTTGCGTAGAGTTTACGGATGAGCATGAGTGAATACAGTTCCTCGGTGATGCCGTTAATGCAATGCCTTCCGGTGGGGCGGGCACTCCAGCGGCCGTTTACCATGCCATGACAGGGGTCAATGTATATGGTTATTTTTTCGCCTGCTGCTACTCTTTCTGGAAGATTATTATACATTTCGTCAAGCAGGTGCACCATACGGATAATGCCCTTGGTGCGCTCAATGTTTTTTTCGCCCAACACGATGTCCTGGATAATTTTTGGCTGTGATTCGATGGAAAATTGAGAATTTTCCTGCGAAAATACGGGAAATGAGATGGCGGTGATGACTATTACAATTGCACTTATCCTTGGATGCATGAATTTTCCTCATCAAAACCGTAATAATTTCATCGAGCGATGATTCTGTAATTTCAGGTTATATTTTGCATGATTTATCATGCTGATGTGTGAATAAAAATCAAGCAAAATATTATGGGCGCCGTAAAAAGCCGCTTTTATCAGGGTAAATCTCATACTATAAACGGTTCTTGCTCCTATATCTGACCACGTATATCAATGTCCGATATCGTGGAATTGCGTCTTTAGAATAATTATCGATATTTTTTACTGAATTATTTCACATTTTAATTGCAAAAAAACTTCTCAATACTTTAATACTGTATACGCATGATGCTCCTTGCATGTAGGTAAAAACGCATTGCCGGAGGCAGAAAACATGGAAAAGAATTTTATCAATTACCATGATCTCAACGATGAAATAAAAAGAGAAATTGACCATATTGTAGAAAAATCGAAAAAGGAAGGAGTTGAATTGGATTTCAAAACCGCTGCGCTCGAGTGGTTTGATACATCCTTTGACGAATGGATACAGAAAAAGTATTCAAGCGGAAGAAAGAACGAACGGAAGCACTTCAGAATGGATATCGAAATTCCTGTGAGGATAATCGAGCGGCTCGTCGATTCTGATGGAAACGAATCCGAGGAGATCGACTTTGTCGGGAAAATTGTAAACATCAGCCGGGGCGGGTTCTATTTCTATTCTCTCGAACATATTAATCCATCCTCCATAATCCGTGTGGTGATAGATCTGTCAACGATCGATAAAGATCTTTCTGAGATTGAAGCCCTTGCGATGGTGGTGCGCTCAGAAAAACTCAACGGTCAAGGCTTTGGAGTTGGTGTAATGTTTAGCACTATTTATGATGAAAGCAAGAAGAATCTGGATGTGTTTATTTTTAAAAATGTAGCATATCATCTTTCCCTGTAAATTATTATCTCTTTGGCGCAAGCGATTCTATGTGCTGTTTGATTCCATCTTTTTTTATTTCATAAAAATACACGTTGCGCGTTTTCTTTATGTCTTCAATTTTTCGAAGCGAGCCGTCCCGTTCTACAATGCCAAGAATTGCCGCGTCAACATTTGAAGTAATGATGCGGTTGTCGGAAAGGAGGTACTTTTTTAGCATGAGATAAGCGCGTTTTTTTGCATTTTCGATTGCATAATTATCGGATCCGTTTGCTTCGACGGGTTCGATAATCACTACGCGAAAGATATTCGGTGCAACGAAACCTTCTTTTCGATACTTTTCCTCAAGGGCCTCCGTGATTTTCAGCTTCTCTACTTTTACATTGTTGTCAAGAGGTTCGCTATGAGGAGCATGTCCGCACGAAAAAACCATGATTACGATTGTTGCTGCACAACAAAAACGAAATGAAGCGAAAATAACCGATTTCATCATCTTTTACCTCTGACATTTTCATTGGACGATTTTTCGCCAACTGGTTTAGGGCATTCGAGTATCTCTCGAATGTTTTTTTGAGAAATGCGTACAATGACGACGTATGATTCATCCTCTTTATAATATTCAGCCGCTTTGAAGGCGTGTTCCATTAAATTTTTTGCGTGAGTGAGGAGTATTTCTTCTTTTGCGGTTTTGCATGATGCAATGTTGGCCTGGCAATATTCGGCTATTTTTTTTCCCAGTAAATCGGTAAAATTATTTTCTATTTTATTGCGGGCATTTTCTCGACGTGCAACCAGACCTTTTATATGCGCATCGGGAGCTACGATTAATGAAATCTGTAAAACGTCTGCTCCAATTAAACCTTCCTTCTGGACATTGATATCACCCGAGAAACCGCTTCGGAAAGTGCCCATACATGCGAGCAGCACCAGCGCAGCAGCGGTACAGGCGATAATCGGCCTTAAAGGATTTGTTGTATCTTTACATAATTTTTCTGCTTTCATTTCTTCTCGAGCAAGTTTACAATTCCCTGAATTTTATCAGCATCGGGATGGTTTGGTCGTAAGGCAAGCACCTTTTTAAAATGAAAAAGTGCTTTCTCGTTATTGCTTATTTTTCTGTAATAGAGCATCCCGAGCTCTTCGTGGGCGTTATACATTTTCTGGTTAATCTGTACCGCGCGCTCAAAGGAGCGAACCGCTTCGGAAAAATCACCTTTGTCACGCTGTGCGATGCCTAAGAAAAAATGCGATTTTGAATCCATGGGTTTTAATCTAATGGCCACTTTGTATTCCTCAATTGCATAGTCAAACCGTTTTGTTTCGCGGTACGCATCGGCTAAATTGAAGTGCGCTTCAAATGAACGGGGGCTGCTCGATGCCGCATTGCGGTATTGTTCGATTGCCTGCTCGTAAAGCCGATTTTTCTTATAGATGTTCCCAAGATTAATGTACGCCTTTGGTTCGCGCGGGTTGGAGGCAATCGCCTTTTTATAATTTTCGATAGCGTTGTTATCCTCTCCCATGCCGTAATATGCATTGCCGAGTTCATAAAGCGTGGCATAATCGCCTTCTTTTATTTCCAGCACCCGCTTGAATGATGAAATTGCTCTGGAATACTCGTGTTTTTGAGAATACAGGAGCCCGAGGTTGAAATGAGCCTGATAATGCGCAGGATCATTTTCAATGGCTTTTTTATAAAAATCAACCGCGTTGTTGTACGATTTTATTGCGTGATAGGTATCGCCGATTCTGAAAAGCGTGTCCGCATTTTTCGGGCGAAGCTCGTTGTCCTTGGAAAAGTACTGAAGTGCCATTTCATAGTTTTTACTGTTCTGATAGATGTCGCCAAGATTATAGTAGGCGCGGAAATAGGAAGGATCCTGTGCTATCGTTGTTTTCAGATCTTTAATCGCTTTTTCGCGGTCGTGCATTTTGTAGTACGCAAGCCCGCGGGAGTAATATGCTTTTGAGAACTGAGGACGGAGCTCCACTGCTTTTGAAAAATGCCTCACCGCCTCCCCATAGCGTTCGGCCTGGTAGTGAATAAGACCAAGACGGTAGTGTGCATCAGCATTGCGGGGATTGGCTAAAAGCGCATTTTTAAATGATTTTTCAGCGTCGTTGTCCAATTTGTTGTGATAGTAGATTCTGCC
>DYLV01000139.1 GCA_020721925.1 Leptospira biflexa | reverse complement strand
CGAGTTCATCGCGCGGCATGGTTTCGTATTCCCTGTCGTAAATCATGTCAATTCCTCCTATTCGTTAATGCGGCGGTATTCCTTTCCGAGATATGCCCGCTGCACGTCTCTATTTTCGAGGAGTTCCTTCGAAGTGCCTTCTAAAAGTATATGACCGGTTTCCATCACATAGCCTCTGTCGGCGATGTTGAGAGCGGCCTTCGCATTTTGTTCAACTAAGAGAATCGTGTTTCCGAGTGCGCGGAGTTCCTTTATAATTGAAAAAATCTGCTGTACGATGATTGGCGCAAGCCCCAATGAAGGTTCATCGAGCATGAGCAATTTTGGCCGCCCCATAAGCGATCGGGCAATGGCAAGCATCTGTTGTTCGCCTCCCGAGAGTGTTCCCGCTTGTTGATGTTTTCTGCTTCCAAGGGCAGGAAAGAGTTGGTATATCTTTTCGATGTCCCGGGCAATTTCTTCTTTATCTTCTTTCCGATATCGAATAAATGCACCCATTTCAAGATTCTCCAGTACGGTCATAGAGGCAAATACCTGGCGACCTTCCGGAACAAGAGAAAGCCCCTTTGGGGTAATTTTATCCGCTGAAAGCAATGTAATATCGAGATTGTTGAAAAATATTTCTCCTTCGCGTGGTTGATTAATGCCCGCAATAGTTTCCAGCAGTGTTGTCTTTCCCGCTCCGTTTCCGCCTAATATCGTGACAATCTCCCCTGCCTTTACATGAATTGACGCGCTTCGTATAACAGTAAGATTGCCGTAGCCGGCAACGAGATTTCTAATTCTAAGCATTGTCGTTTCCTAAATAAACCGCGATGACTTCCGGATTACGCTGTATTTCTGCAGGAAGGCCTTCTGCAATTTTTTTCCCGTATGAAAGCACAACAATTTCATCGGAAATGTCCATCACAAGCGACATGTCGTGCTCGATGAGGAGAATGGTAATTCCTGTTTCTTTGATTTTTTGAATGGCTTCAGAGAGCTGCAGCGTTTCATGTATGTTCAGTCCCGCTGCGGGCTCATCGAGGAGAAGCATCTCCGGTTCACCGGCGAGTGCGCGCGCCAATTCAACTATTCGCTGACTTCCAAAATCAAGGTTTTCAGTTTCGATGGCAAGATGCTTTTCCAGCCCCAAACTTTTTGCAATATGCGCTGCCTTCTCAAAGGCATCTTTTTCTTCCCGGTATGTGCGAGGGAAAGGGAAAGCAGCGTGCAAAAAGCCCGCGCGCATTTTTCGATGGTGCCCTACAAGTATGTTTTCCATGACGGTCAAATGGGGGAAAAGTTTGATATTCTGGAACGTACGCATGATACCTTTTTCCGCAATCTTATGCGGGGGGAGGGCATATATATCGGCTCCTTTGAATATAACTGCACCGCGATCTGGTCGTATGCTTCCCGCAATAAGGTTGAAAAGGGTGGTCTTCCCCGCACCATTCGGGCCGATAATGGCCTTGATCTGTCCGCTTTCAACAGAAAAGCTTACCTCATCGACTGCCTTGAGCCCGCCAAAAGAACGGCACATGTTTTTTACTTCGAGAATCGGCATTTTATCCTGTGTGCAACGTTTTGTAATTTCTCAAAAAAACTTTTTTGAAAAATGCCATTAGGTGCAAATACCATAATGGCAATAAGCAAGGCGCCGAAAACGGCATCATCGTATGAACCAAAATAACCGCGGAGGGAAAGATAATTCAACGCCACGCCCATAATGAGGCATCCCCACAGATTTGCCATGCCACCTACTGCGACGATTGAAACATAGCGCACGGATTTCATGATGCCGGCTTCCGATGGGCCGATGCCGGCATTATAATGGGTCATGAAAAATCCGCCGATAGAAGCTAAGAGCGCCGATATGATGAATACAATGAGTTTGTATTTGCCTGTATCAAC
This sequence comes from Leptospira biflexa, assembly GCA_020721925.1. GTDB lineage: Bacteria > Spirochaetota > UBA4802 > UBA4802 > JAGODF01 > DYLV01. The sequence continues at coordinate 5,386 of DYLV01000139.1, read as the reverse complement.
ACCCATCGCACTCGCAGCTTCTTCACTATCGTGAATTGCGCGAAGAGCCCTGCCGACGCGTGAATCGATGATATTAAAGAGCAGAATAAGGGCGATGAATACTAAAACCCATGCAAAATAATAATTCGGAATACGAATGGAAGAATCACCGCCGATTGTGAAAAATCCTGGTAACGTAAAAGGTGCGACGTTTGAAATGCCGTCTGCTTCCCCAAACACTTTTGTTCCTAAAAAAATTCGATAAAGGATGATGCCAAACCCAAGTGTAGCCATCGAGAGATAATGTCCTTTGAGACGGAGAATTGGAATGCCAATGATAATTGCAAGTGAAATGGTAACTACGACAACAAGGAAAAGGGAAAGTGCAGGATGTAACAGGTATAATGCGTCATGGGTATCCGAATGATATAAAATGTTTATGCGCGAAAGCGCAAGGATCGTTTCAGGGGACAATAACTCGTGAAGCTGACTGGAGGAAAAAACAGCGGCAAGGTATCCCCCGAGCGCAAAAAAAGCGGCATGACCTAACGATATCTGACCCGCATATCCCATCAGAAGCGCGAGTCCAAGCACCACAAGGGCATAATATGCGGACATGGTAAGCTGAATGAGAAGATAATCCGCATGAAATGTACAGACAATCACCTGACACGCAACAATGCCGGCGGCAAACATCGAAAGGGATAGGTATCGAGTTTTCCTCATGGCCGGTCTACCTTTGATGAAGCGTCGGCGTCTGCAAAAAGACCGCTCGGTCTGAAAATTAAGATTCCAAGAAGAACTGTCAGCGTGATAGCATCTTTGTATGCAAGGGGAATAATGCTGATGCTTGCTGCCTCAATGATGCCTATGATAAGCCCTCCAGCAATTGCGCCGGTGCTTGAACCCATTCCACCGAAAATAGCCGCGGTAAATCCCTTAATGGCAAGGGGAGTACCGCAATCGTATTGGGTCTGCGTAATGGGCGAGATCACGCAGCCGGCAAGGGCGCCGATTGATGCAGAGAGCACGAATGAGAGGCTGACCATTTTTTTTATATCGATGCCGCACAGCGCGGCTGCCACGCGGTTTGAAGCACACGCCCGCATTGATTTTCCTGTCGTGGTATATGAAAAAAATACATTCAGGGAAACCACAATGAGGGCGGATATCCCAAGAACCCAGAGTACCTGTGGAGAAAAATGAGCGCCGAAAATTCCAATCGAAGTGATTTCATTGCCGGTGAAATAAGGTAGCGAGCGGACTTTCTCATCCCAGATATGAAGTGCGGCTTCACGCATCAGGATGGAAAGGCCTATTGTGATGATGATCATACGAAGCGGGGTTGGATTTTTTATTCCTCGTATGAACGTACGCTCGAGAATGTAGCCCACGCCGGCGGTGATAAGGACCGCACCGCAGATCGCAAGCGGCAGCGGGACAAATTGGATAAGAGTGATGGAAATCATGCCGCCGAGCATTAAAAATTCGCCCTGCGCAAAATTAATGATACCGGTTGTATTGTAAATGATGTTAAAACCGAGTGCCACAATCGCATAGATGCTTCCCGTGGTGATCCCTGCAATCAGGTATTGAATGACATTTTCAAATGACATCAAAATCTCTTTTTTAAATTAAAAAAATTTTTTACAACAGATGTAGTGATATGTATAAATAGGGCAATTAAAATTTTATTTTTTTTCCTCAGCTGTCAATTGTTAAATAAAAAAGTGATTGCGCCATACGTTATACAATGGACTTATTACCATAAGTCGCAGGAAAAATTTATCACGCGATAAAGGTATCGGGATGGCTTTCGGATCGAGAATAGAGCAGCGAAAGAAAAACAAAAGAAACCATGTTGTCGATTTGTTTCGCAGAAATGGGCTTCTTTCAAAAATCCAGGCGAGAACTCTTTCTGGATATTCGATGAACACCATCCTCACCATTTTCGACAGTCTCATCGCTGAAAACCTTATTTCCGAAGCAAGAGGCGAACAAAAACCGATGGGACGCAAAGCAACGTTTTTCTCGCTGAATGAGCGAAAAAACATCTATCTTGGAATCACGTTCAATCAATCCGGGATATATTCTGCTCTGATGAGCTTTTCGTTTCGAACCCTTCATACCCATTATACGCCGCTCTCCGTTTCAGTTTCCCGCAATGATTTCACAGAATCTCTGAGAAAACACATCGATTTTCTTTTTGAAAAAGAACCGACGCTTCGCCCTTCATGCATTGCCGCAGGCGTTGCGGTTCCCGGTGATATTGATTATGAAAGCGGCATTCTGCGAAGTTATACTCTCATGCCGAAACTCAACGGAATGAATTTCCGGGAACTTCTGGAATCGATATTACCGAAAAGAAAGATTTGCATTGATCATAACATTCGCGGAATGGTATCGTATTTTCTGCTCGATCGGGAACTCATCGAGCAAAATGAAACGATTCTATATGTTTCTGCGCGATCTGCCACAGCGAACGGCATCATCCACCGCGGCAAGGTGGTTACCGCACATGGTGAATTCGGTCATGTCCATGTGGCGGATGATAATGTAAAGTGTATCTGCGGGAGAACAGGATGTTTAGATCACTATTTTTCATTTAACGGTTTTATGGAGCTTTTTCGCGATAAACTTTCCAATCTTGCGACATACGGGGAAGGGAGCGTGGAAAGTACGCTGAACATTCTCACGCGTGCCTATGCGGAAGGAAATGCCATGGTGAGGGCGGAAATGGATGCGCGATTTTCGCGCTTTGCAAATGCGCTGCTTGATCTTATTAACCTCACAGTGCCCGATGTGGTAATACTTTCAGGAGAGCTGCTTAAAATCTATGGTGATCCAATTGCGACAATTAATAGAATATTGAAAGAAAAATATCAAGACTCAGGGTATGTGCCGCATTACAGTCGTGCAAAGCTTTTGTTCAAGGATTTAGGAACAGATATTGCTGCACTGGGAATTTGCCGGCAGATGATAGACGAAGACTGGGGCTACGTTCCCCCTCAAGATGCTGAGTAGCGCATTTTTACTTTCTAATTTTTCGCACCACCAAAAATATCACTCCTGTGAGAAGTGCAGTGATGATGATTATCACTCCAAACGCACTCCATGTAAGCCAGCTTCCCCCGCGCAAGAGAGCAAAGGGATTTATGCTCGGCTGTGCAACAATGCGCCCGAGAGTTTCTCTGTATATTTCGGGGACATTAGGGATGCCATCGCCATCAGCATCTGGAAATGTTTTCATAAATTCGATGATGCCGGCCCATTCGCGCAGACCCTGAATACCGGGTGTATTCGGATCGCGGTCGATAATTACCTTATTGAGATCGTCGATTGGATTTCCGTGACGATCCTTAGGGACGATTGTGAGAATGCCTGAGGTAAAACGACCGATGATCTTGAGAAATGTGGCGTTATAGATGTTTGCAGCAATGCGATAGAGCTTTGTATTGTTAGAAGAAAAATCCAGAGGTTTATAGCCTGATTTTTCATCACCGAGCCATATCCCGGTAACCCTATCGAAGAGCATGCGCCGTGGGTTGTAGGTGAATTTCAGTCCCGATACCTGAAGGAAATAACTGTTCCCTTTCAGCGGAGCAACAGTCGTAAGCACTTCAAGCGCTTTTTTTATTTCTTCAGCCGTCACATATACCGTCACAATTGGATAGCCGATAAGATCATCGTCATCAGTGAAGCCAATGCCGAGCGGAAATGTTTTAAAGATATCGCAGACAGCTATATTTCCGGTCTTGCCCTTAGAAAGCGCATTGCGGATAATTCCACTTGATTCGATTGCAGCAACGACTTTTGTTTCAGGGTCTTTTTCATCATACGCATGTTTATTTGCATACCACCTTAATGCATCGGCAATAAGATTGCCAAGAGGGTACTCTTTTGCTTTTTCTTCATACTCTATGTCGAATGCAGTTTGGGCGATTTTCATCGCATAGCCGAATTTATATGGGGAGAGAATATTTTTTTCTATTATCGAGATGTGCTGATCAATAACCCTCTGCACAGACGCATCGCCGGGAATGGTATCATCGACTGGAATGTAGCGATATGATTCTATTTTTGCAATGCCATTCTGTAAAAGAATATCCAACACCCCAACTCGCTTGCCATATTCCCAAGCTTGAATAATGATTGTATCTCCCACTATGAGTGGATGTTCCAATTTTGTATGCGTATGACCACTCACGATGATATTGATACCAGGCACTTTCCTCGACAATTCTTCGTCTTCGGAATCTCTGCCTCCTCTTCTGGTGAGCCCACAGTGCGAAAGGCAGATTACCATATCGACTTTTCCTTCATTTCGAAGCTGTGCAACCATCTTTTTTGCGGTTTCGATTCTATCCGCGAATTGTACCGGCGATGCAAAAGGAGCCACTTCCGCGGCATCCACACCCATGAGGGCGAAAAGGCCGATTTTGATATTCCCTTTCTGAATGATTGCATGCGTACGGATAATGTTTTTCCGAAATGCATCTTCTAAAGAATCATCGCGCGGACTCTCTTTGCTTGTAACAGCATTTGAAAGGAGAACAGGAGGTATTTCCCCTTTATGATAGGCAGAATTGAGCATGCGTGCAAGCCCCAATGGCATGAAATCAAATTCATGATTTCCCACAGCGACAGCATCATAACCCATTTTCCCCAAAAGCCTTAATTCAAGACCCTCTTCGCGGCATATTGTGTGGAAGAGGGTGCCCATCGTATAATCTCCTGCATCAAGAATGAGCACGGGATTATTTTTTGATTTTTTTGTTGAGTTGATGATCGTTGCGATTCGTGCCCAGCCCCCTATGGTGGCATCATCACCGGTTATGTTCGGCGTGTAGTCGATTGTTGGAGGATAGCCCATCAATTCTGAATGAAGATCATTCGTATGGATGATGGTCAAATGTTCTTGTGCAAAAATAGATTGTGCAAATACAAAGATAACATAAAAAAATAATAGTAAACGGATATTTGTTTTCATTGTTTATCTCCAGAATTATTAGCCTTCTTGAGCGTGTATGTTTTACGTATATTACTCTTTCTTTGAAACATCTATATTCAATTAACTCATTTATGAACAATTACATCCCAGTAACAGTCCGACCAATCATATATACAATGATAGGAAAAAAATGGCAAGGAAATTTAATTTTTTTGAATTATATTTCCATAAAAAAATTGGTGGCACTTCTTATATTTAATCGAATATCATACTACCAGATGTGCATGAAAAATTTTTATCTTCTGGCTGATTTCATCGTATTAATGGGTAGAAGGATATTTTTTTTTAGAGGAGGATACGATGAACATCAAGACCACCTATGTGATGTGCGATGAAGTGATTGCGCTTCTTGCAGAAGCGGAGGAGAAGACGAAGTACCGGAAGGAAGAGCTCCTG
>DYLV01000138.1 GCA_020721925.1 Leptospira biflexa | reverse complement strand
ATCCTTTTGTGCCTTTTAATGCTGCATATCGCTTCATAAGTCGATAGTCTTGCACTTGTTTCATTCGCCGCATCCCCATCACCAATTGCACAAATGCTGTTCTTAATGGCTCCGGCCCATGTTTGGTTATTTTCCCATGCCGTATACTTGTATTTGAATTATGAACATACGGTACTACCCCTACAAACGCTGCATCGTGTTCCTATATATTACATAAAGAAAACCCGCAAATAGGACAATATCCGCATCTTCCCTCTCGCACAATAAATGATCCGCAATCCGGGCATGAAAGATGTGTGTAATCAGTGCTATAGTCTCTTGTTTGTGTCTTATTTTGCAACTCCCGCAATTTTATATCAGAAAGACGGGACTTGCGCAGTTGTATTTGGGTTATTATCATAGCATTTCAATTATATTTACACCATAATATGTATAGTATATACAAATGTATAGTTTTTTTCAAGCAAAAAATTTCCCTCCTCATAAAAAAATTGGATAATCGCATAATCAAAACCCTTGCGCTCTGCAGGTAACAAAATAAATTATTGCACTCAAAACCGGTATGAGCTATATGGTTAAAAGAACCATGTGTGTTGCATGATGGCGAAAGCATGGCGTATACTGTTACTGGAGAGGCATTCGATGGTTAAACCGGCGTATGAACAAAGAAAGGAACTTGAGGAAATTCTAAAAAACGAATTAATGGAAGAAATTGCACCAGAAGCCGAGACTGCCGGTTCAAAAGAAGGTACCAAAACCCACCACGGCTCAATCGAATTTGACATCAAACCGGAAGAGCTTGAAAGCTATCTGAATAAATATGTCGTCGGCCAGGAAGAAGCCATTGAAATCATCGCGACGAAAGTGTGCACGCATTTCAATCGGATGAAAATCGAAAATTCCATTCCGGAAGAGGAGCGGATTGTGGGCAATATCAAAAGCAATATGCTGCTCATTGGGCCTACCGGAGTTGGCAAAACCTACATTATAAAGCTCATCGCGAAAAGGATTGGCGTGCCCTTTGTGAAGGCCGACGCCACCAAATTTAGCGAAACCGGCTATGTCGGCGGCGACGTTGAAGATCTGGTGCGTGATCTGGTGCATGAAGCGGACGGTGATATCCGCAAGGCCGAATATGGCATCATTTATCTCGATGAAATCGATAAAATTGCATCCTCCGGAACTATGTACGGCCCCGACGTTTCGCGCACAGGCGTTCAACGAAACCTTCTTAAACTCATGGAAGAAGCTGAGGTTGACCTCAAAACCCCACACGATCTTGCTTCACAGGTTGAGGCGGCAATGGAAGCCCAGCGTACTGGAAAAATTTCGCGTAAAAAAATCAACACGCGAAATATTTTATTTATTGTCTCCGGAGCTTTCAACGGCCTTGAAGAAATAATCAGCAAACGCCTCAATATGCAAAAGATCGGATTTGAAAAAGCCTCTACATCGGTCACCGACAAGCAAAATCTTTTGAAAAAACTCTCCACCGAAGACCTCATTCGCTTCGGCTTCGAATCAGAATTTGTGGGTCGCCTTCCTGTCCACGTCGTTCTCAACGAACTCACCGTCGAGGGGCTCTACAATATTCTCAAAAACCGCTACAGCACCGTCGTGCTTGGCAAAAAGCTCGATTTCCGCTCCTATGATATCGACCTTTCTTTCACCGATGAAGCCTTGATGATGCTTGCAAATAGGGCATACCATGAGAAAACCGGCGCGCGGGGGCTTCTGAGCGTTTTTGAAAAAACACTCATCAAATTCGAAAAAACTCTTCCTTCGACTGAAATCCGCCAGCTCATTGTGGATAAAAATGTCGTCGAAAATCCAGAAAAGGTGCTTTCCGAAATGCTTCTTAACGATAGCATTAAAAGTTTTCAGAAAAATTACCTCATCCGCCACGGCATATTTCTCGAATTCGACGAGGACGCGCTTCGAATGGTACAGGATCTCGCTTCAAAAAATCGCAAAAGCATCAAGCAGCTCTGCGAAGACCTCTTCCATGATTATCATCACGGCATCAAATTGATGGGAATGGACAGCTTTAGAATCACCATCGAAGCGATGAAAAATCCATCAAGTTATCTGGAAAATTACATCAAGATGAATTACAATAAAAACCAAAATAAAGGCTCTGCGTAGACACGCGCGAGGCACTTCGCATGTCGAAATTTTTAAAGATCGCTCACCGCGGATATTCACAGATTTTGCCCGAAAACACCATTCCTGCATTTTTGAAAGCGGTTGAATCTGGTGCCGATATGATTGAATTCGACGTCCATCTCTCCAGAGACGGCCGCACCGTTGTGATACACGACAACGACGTTGACAGGACATCGGACGGAAGTGGCTTTGTGAAAGACATGACTCTGCAAGAACTTAAGGAATTGGATTTTAATTTTCTAAAAATTCCTTATCCCGGCAAAATATCCATTCCCACATTAGAAGAAGTAATTGATGCCGTTCCCGCGCACATTATCTTAAACATCGAACTGAAAAATTGTCCTCACAAGTATGAGGGTATCGAAGAAGAAGTGATTGCCATTCTAAAAAGGAAAAATTCATTCAACCGGGTCATCATCTCTTCATTTGACCATTTCGCGCTCGAAAAAGTGAAGAAAACCTCACCCAAAATTAAGACCGGAATGCTTTACGAAGGTGGATGGATATTCTTCCGTGATGAAGTTCGCCACCTCGACGTTTATTCAATCCATCCCGCCATTGATACAATCGACGTGCAACAGCTCCAGTGGGCGCGTTCTCAGGGGCTTCAGGTTTATCCGTGGGTTGCGAAAAATATTAAAGATATTTTATTTTTAAAGAAATATAATATCGCCGACGGTGTAATGGTCAACAATCTTGAACTATTCAACAAACTGAAGGAGTGATATTGTGCTTGAGCAGGGATTTGTACAGCTCTACACGGGAAACGGTAAAGGCAAAACGACCGCTGCCCTGGGCCTTGCCCTTCGCGCAAGCGGCGCAGGGCTTTCAACGCTCATACTTCAATTCATGAAAGGGATGCAGTACAGCGAACTTATTTCTCTTAAACTTTTGAATAATATAACTGTTATACAGTTAGGCAGTGCTGCATTCTGCAGGGTTGGCGATGCACATTTCGACGAACATCGCAGGTTAGCTGCGGAGGGCTACAGGATGGCCATTGAGGCTCTTCGCACACGATCGCACGAGCTGATTGTGCTCGATGAAATTGTTACAGCCATGCAATTCACGCTTCTATCCGAAGATGAACTCATGCATCTTATCGACATAAAAGATCCTCACATAGAGCTCGTGCTCACCGGCAGAGGCGCCACACAGCGGCTTGTGGATGCATGCGACCTTGTTACGGAAATGAAAGAAATCAAACATTACTATCAAAAAGGCGTCATCGCGCGCAGAGGCATTGAATCGTAAAATGTTAATCTCCATTCAATTAAGCTCAATAAAAAATATTCTTGCAATATCAACGCGTTCATGGGATGACGCGTTCCGTTTTTCGCCAAAAAAGATCAACTCGACAGGAGCACACAATGACTAAAATCCAGCGTTTCAGAGTCCTTCCTTCAATTCCTGATGATTTAAAGCCTCTTATGAAAATTGCGAAAAATATGTGGTGGGTATGGAACTTCGAAGCGATTGAACTTTTCCGCCGTCTCGACATGGATCTCTGGCGAGAGCTTGGCCATAACCCGGTTGCTTTTCTGGGTGCGATTTCTCAAAACAAACTCAAAGAAGCATCACAGTCGGAGAGCTTCCTTGCGCACATGAAAAAAGTGGAAGAGGAACTGGACTGGCATCTTTCAAAAAAATCATGGTTTGAAGAAACTCATTCCACGCACGCAGATGCCGGTTTTGCCTATTTTTCCGCTGAATTCGGCATCCACGAATCGCTTCCCATATACTCAGGAGGCCTTGGCGTCCTTGCCGGTGACCACCTCAAATCTGCAAGCGAACTCGGCATTCCTCTTTACGGTGTCGGGCTTCTCTATCGTCTGGGCTACTTCCACCAGTATCTCAGCATTGATGGTTGGCAGCAGGAACGATTGCCAGAAACTGATTTTTACAACATACCAATCTCTCCGGTAAAAAACGATGCGGGGGAAATTATTAAAATTCAACTGGAATTTCCCGGCCGCACGGTGTACGCGCAAATATGGGAGTGTCTCATAGGACGCATCACGCTTTATTTGCTCGATACCAATATCGATGAAAACAATCAGGCCGACAAAACCATCACCGACCAGCTCTACGGCGGCGATAACGAAATGCGAATCAAACAGGAGCTTGTGCTTGGAATTGGCGGTGTCAGAGCGCTAAAAGCACTCGGCAAAAAAATTACGGTGTACCACATGAATGAGGGTCACTCTGCTTTTCTTGCAATTGAACGCATTGCCAATGCCATAAAAGAGGAAGGTCTTTCGTTCCATGACGCCCTCGAATTTGTGTCGGCTACCAATGTCTTCACCACCCACACGCCGGTGCCTGCGGGAAATGACAGGTTTTCTCCGGAACTGATAAACACATATCTTTCTCATTATTACGACAAGCTCGGCATATCGCACAACGAATTTTTAGCCCTCGGGAGGGAAAACCCGGACAACCGCAATGAAGAATTCTGCATGACGGTTCTTGCGATCAAAACCGCCGCGCACTGCAACGGCGTATCGGAGCTTCATGGCAATGTTTCGCGCCACATGTGGCAAAACATCTGGCCTTCTCTGCCCGTGCATGAAGTACCCATCGGACACATCACCAACGGCATTCAGATTCTCTCCTGGACCTCCGACGAGATGATGAGACTTTTTAACCGATATCTCGGCCCCCGCTGGATAGATAGTCCTGTGGATAAAGACCTCTGGAAAAACATCGATTCAATTCCCGATTCAGAGCTATGGAAATGCCGCGAGCGCCTTCGAGAACGCCTGGTGAGTTTTTCCAGAAGAAAGCTAAGAGAACAGCTCATCATGCGGGGCGCACCCAAAGCGGAAATCGATAGAGCCGATTCGGTGCTCGACCCCGAAGCACTTACCATTGGTTTCGCCCGCAGATTCGCTACCTACAAACGCGCCAATCTTATTCTTAAAAGTATGCAGAGGCTGGAAAAGCTTCTTCTCGACAAAGAACGCCATATCCAGATAATTTTCGCCGGCAAAGCTCATCCGAGAGACAATCTGGGTAAAGAAATCATCAAGCAAATTGTCGGGCTTGTGCGCGATGAGCGCTTCCGGGGCAGAATTGTCTTCATTGAGGATTACGACATCAACGTCGCCCGCTACCTCGTGCAGGGTGTTGACATCTGGCTGAATACTCCCATACGTCCGAAGGAAGCCTCCGGTACAAGCGGCATGAAAATCGTTCCCAATGGCGGGCTCAATGTCAGCGTCCTTGATGGATGGTGGCCCGAGGCATACAACGGTCACAATGGCTGGGCCATCGGGAAAGGCGAAGAATATGATGACCTGAACTATCAGGATGAGGTGGAAAGCCAATCGCTCTACAATATACTGGAAATGGAAATTATCCCGATGTTCTACAATCGCGGCGCGGATTGGCTTCCCCGCCAGTGGATTGCGAAAATCAAGGAATCGATGAAAACCATTCTTCCGCAGTTTAACACCAACAGAATGGTACAGGACTATGTTGAAAAATTCTATCTGGAAGCGCATCGAAAACATTGCAAATTCACCGAGAACGGCTATGCCCCCATAAAAGAGCTTTCAAAATGGAAAACATCTATAGAGAAGAGGTGGAAAAACGTTCATATTGCAAATCTTGCTTTGGAAGATTTTCATGAAATTGAAGTTGGATCGCAGTTGAAAGTTCATGCAACGATCGTTCTCGGCGACATCAATCCCGAAAGCGTCAACGCGGAACTCTACTTCGGCAATCTCAATCCTGCAGGAGAAATTATCGATGGCGTTGCGCTTCCGATGTTCATTTCCGAGAAGAAAGAAGATGGCACGTATGTGTACGAAGGTAAACTGCTTTGCCTTCGATCGGGCCAGTTCGGATACACGGTCAGAGTTCTGCCCACCCACCCGAACATGTCGCGAAAGTTTGAACCGAAGCTCATCACCTGGGCATAAAAGCCTCACTTCCTGCCGGGCGCCTCTTCTTTGAGGCGCTTGAAGTTTTGTTCCATAAAAGCATGGCGTCCTCTGGCGAAGCGTGTGCCTTCCCGCGTGAGCATCGTATTTTTTCCATGGCGAAGTTTTACCATGAATTCGCAGCAGGCGGTGTCTTCCTCAGAATATGCCTCTTTCCTGTGAATGTCCATTTCATAATTGCACATGATAATTACCGCGACAGCCTATCAATTCATCAGGCATGACATCACGAGTTTTTTTGTTGAATGTAAAATTGCCGTGGATAATTTAAAAAGAATTCTTATTGACATAAAATCCAAGCAGGAAAATTAATTATCCTGTTATATATTTATCTTTGCACTACAGGAGGAATCCCATGGCGGTATCGTACAAAGATTTAGGGCTGGTCAATACGCGCGAAATGTTTAAAAAAGCAATGAAAGGCGGATATGCCATCCCCGCGTATAATTTCAATAACATGGAACAGCTTCAGGCCATTATTCAGGCCTGTGTGGAGACGAAGTCTCCGGTGATTCTGCAGGTTTCAAGCGGCGCACGCAAATACGCCAATCAGACGCTATTGCGCTACATGGCGGAAGGCGCAGTGAAGATGGCGACTGAAATGGGTTATCCCATACCCATCGCACTTCATCTTGACCACGGCGACACCTATGAACTCTGTGTATCGTGCATCGAATCGGGATTCTCCTCGGTAATGATCGACGGCTCGCATCTGCCCTACGAAGAAAATGTCGCGCTTACGAAAAAAGTGGTTGAATATGCCCACAGGTACGATGTCTCTGTTGAGGGAGAACTCGGCGTGCTGGCCGGGATTGAGGACGAGGTTTCGGCGGAAAAGTCGTCGTACACAAGGCCGGAACAGGTGGAAGATTTCGTAAAAAAAACGGGCGTTGACTCGCTCGCAATATCCATAGGGACATCCCACGGCGCCACAAAATTTAAACCCGAGCAGTGCACCCGCACACCAGACGGCGTGCTCATTCCCCCACCTTTGCGCTTCGACATCCTTGAAGAAATTGAAAAGCGCATTCCCGGCTTTCCAATTGTGCTTCATGGTTCCTCGTCCGTGCCGGTGGAAGCGGTGAAAATCATCAATTCGCACGGTGGCAAACTCAAAGACGCAGTGGGCATCCCCGAAGATCAGCTTCGCAAGGCGGCACGCATGTCGGTTTGCAAAATCAACATCGACTCCGACGGCCGACTCTGGTT
>DYLV01000137.1 GCA_020721925.1 Leptospira biflexa | reverse complement strand
TTATCATCGCTTCGCTGATTATTCAGGGACACGATTCGTTTGATGTGCTAAAAGTTGCGGGGGCGAAACCGGATTTACTTTTTATTGCAGTGGTATTTTTTGGCTACAATTTCGGTTCGTTTTACGGCGAGGTGACCGGATTTATCTCAGGCCTCCTGCACGATGCCGTTTCAAATGCTCCTCTCGGGCTGCTTGCCTTTCCCAAAGTGGTCATCGGATATATTGTGGGAATGTTCGGCCGCTCGGTGCTTCGCGAGAATTTAGCTACCATTTTTCTTCTTGTGCTCGCCGCATCCGTCGTCAAAGGCATCATCACCCTTTTCCTCTGTTATATTTTCGACTCGGTTTCAATTGCCGCCCGTGCCGCCGTCATCGTTCCCGAATCAATCTACAATGCTGTAATTGCGCCGTTTCTTTTTCTGCTTTACGATAAAATTTTCGAGCGCGAAATAGAAAGGGAGGGTAATTAAGCCTTGCTGGCGACCGTCAAGTCCAGAATGCTGGAGGCCTTCAGAACCAGAATGGTCGTTCTTCTGGGAATAATATCTTCCTGCTTTGCTATCATTTTCTTTCAACTTGTAAATGTCCAGCTTATCCGGGGAGAGGAATTTTCCAGAAAATCCAGAATGAACATGGAAAACAATATTCCCATCCCGGCTGCGCGAGGCGAGCTTTACGATCGCAATTTTGACCCAACCAAAAAAAATGTTGTCATCGTATCGAACAGGCCTTCCTTCAATATCACTACCGTACCCGCGAGCTTTCGCGATAATGTGAAAATGGAAGAGACGGTCCGACTTGTATGCAAACTCCTGAAAATCAAAGAGGATGATATCCTGAACGATATCAGGGGTAGAAATCCATGGGAAAGAGTGATCATTAAGGAAGACGTCCCGTTCGACGCGATAGTGACCATCGCCACACATCAGGACAAATTTCCCTTCATCGATTGGGAGGATTCGTCTGTCCGTGTGTACAACCATGCGAACATGTTTGCGCATGTGGTCGGCTATATCGGCGTCATTAGCAAAGAGGAATACGCACAGCTAAAACATCAGGGCTATCGGCAATATCAGCGCGTCGGAAAATCGGGCATTGAAAGCCAGTACGACAGGGTGCTTCGCGGACGCGACGGCTACATACGCCGCATTGTCGATGTGCGCAACCGCGTGGAGGGGGAGGAGGTCGGCCTTGAACCGCAGGCGGGCAACAACCTGGTGCTGACCATCGATTACGGCATCCAGCAGGCAGCGTATGAGGCGATGGAAAACTATATGGGCGCCGCTTTGGTTATTAAGGCCTCGACAGGAGAAGTTCTGGCGATGGTAAGCCGCCCGGATTTCGATCCAAATACCGTGATTGCGCGCAACAACCTGGAAATTTTTCAACAGCTTCTGAACGATCCAAACAAGCCCTTCGTCAACCGGGCCATTCAATCGCGCTTCCCGCCGGCTTCGACGTTTAAAATCATCACAGCGATTGCCGCGCTCGAAGAGGAGCGGTGGAATCCCACAACGACTTTGTTCTGCAGCGGCACTTTTACGCTTCGTGGTTTTGTCGATACAGTCTTTTTTGATTACAGAGCACACGGTAGTCTGAATCTCTATTGGGCGATCGCGCGTTCCTGCAGCGTCTATTTTTATCAGCTGGGATTACGAATTGGACCAACGGTGATTTTCAACTATGCGACTCATTTCGGTTTCGATCAACGCACGGGCATAGACCTTCCGGGTGAAATTACCGGGTTTGTTCCCTCTAAACGCTGGAAGCTTCGCGTGTTTGGCCAGTCATGGTATGATGGTGACACTGTCAACCTTTCCATAGGGCAGGGTTTTATTTCCGTCACGCCGATTGAGATGGCGAATGTCATTGCGGGTATTGTGAATAACGGCATTGTTTTCAGGCCGCATCTCGTGCGAGAGGTGCGTTCGCCGGATAATCGCACAGTGATCCAGACCTTCCCGCCTCAGCGTCAGCGCGAGGTGCCGATTTCACCATCCACGCTGAGCATCATTCGTGAGGGAATGCGCCTTGCGGTGACATCGGGAACATGCAGTCAGCTTGCCAGACTTCCCGTTCCCATCGCGGGTAAAACAGGAACGGCGCAAACGCGCTCAAACCGATATGAGGAAGCGTCGCAGCATGGGTGGTTTGTTGGATATGCGCCGTATGATGGCCCGCCCGACCGAACCGTGATTATGGTGGTCTTTGTCGAATATGGCCGTGGAGGGGCCGCGGCGGCGGTGCCTGTAGCATACAGAATATTTTCGAAAATGGTTCAATTGGGTTATTTCTAATGTTCGGAAAAAATGAAATTTATAAAATCGATTTTGTGCTTGTCATTGCGGTTATCCTTCTCGTTTTTCTCGGTATTCTTACCATTTACAGCTCCGGCTTCGATCCCATCGATAAAGTCAATAATGGCCTGTATCAAAAACAGCTCATATGGTTTATTGCCGGCTTCGCCATAATGGTCGCCCTCACCGTCATCAATTATCAGTTTTTAGGTGATTATTCGCTTCATATCTATGGTTTTCTCATGGTTCTTTTGGTTATTACCGTTGTATTTGGCACGCCCATCCGCAATACCAAAGCATGGCTCAATTTCGGACTTTTCTCGATTCAACCATCGGAATTCATGAAGCTCGCACTGGTGATAGTGCTTGCGAAATACCTTGAAATCCGCGAGCGGGATATTATGCACCTGCGGGAGCTTCTTATCCCGACGCTTCTCACGGCGCTTCCGGTTCTCATTATTCTCATTCAGCCGGATTTCGGGACTGCGGTGGTATTCGTTCCCATTCTCTTTACAATGCTTTTCATTGGGGGTGCCGATATCTCTCATCTGCTTTCAATCGTGGCGATTGCGGCCATTGCAATTGTAGTTCCGATGGTACTAACATACCGGGAATGGGTGGGGGCGGTGGGGACGAACTTTCTTCTGGACTTTTTCAAGGACACCAGACTCATTCTCATCGTGGCGAGTATTCTTCTGGTGGTAGCCATCACAACGTTTATTGTGCATTTCTTCCTTGCGGGTAAATGGTACCGGCGGGTGTACATTCCCTCGACGGTGCTTTCGCTTGGCCTTTTCTTTTCAATCATCATCCAGAAATATTTCAAACTTTATCAAAAGCGCAGAATCCTGGTATTTCTCAATCCGGAGCTCGATCCTCATGGCTCAGGCTACAATGTCATCCAGTCGAAAATCGCCGTCGGTGCGGGTCAATTTCTGGGAAAAGGCTTTCTCAAAGGGAGTCAGTCCCAGCTCGGGTTTTTGCCGGAAAAATCATCTGATTTTGTCTTTTCCGTTTTTGCCGAGGAATGGGGTTTTGTTGGCTCAATAATCCTGCTGGCCCTTCTTGGCATAGTGATCTATCGCGGAATACAGATTGCCATCGAATCGAAGGACAAATTCGGCGCCCTTCTTGCCGGCGGCATCGTCACGATTTTTTTCTTCCATGTGCTCATCAACATCGGTATGGTGATCGGCATTATGCCGGTAACAGGCCTTCCCCTCCCTTTTATTTCCTATGGCGGCTCGAATCTGCTCATGTCGCTGATGGCGATTGGAATTCTCATCAGCGTGCGAATGCGGAAATTTGTGTATTGATATCAATTGCTTTTCCGCGAAAAAGAAGTATTGACAAACAATTCAGCATGTGATATTGATTTTAAAAAAGCCCTGCGGGTACTACGGATACCCTGCTGCCTTTTGAGGTAGCTTCCCGTTGGGCGCCTTCCATTGGAGGATGGTCAATACATAATGCTATTGCTGGTATTCTTTCTTCTTCTTGCGCTCAGTGTGACGGGGCACATTGCGAGCCTAATATTATTTATAAAGAAAAAAGAAAATAAATATGTCCGATGGTTCGCCGGCACCGCGATTGCAAACATCCTCCTTGCAGGCGTAATCACGGTATATGTCATATACGATCCCGCTGCGCTGGGAGGAATAAATTTAAAGCGTATTTTTTGGCTCATTTCAGGTTTTATCACCTGCATTATGATTGGAATACAAATAACCATTTTTTACAGACTTTTTACCCGCATGAAAGATACTGCATATTACCACTATAACTATTTTGGAAAGAAAGTACTCAACGGTGGCGTAATATCCAAAGCGGAAGTGTATGCGTTTTTTTTCAGCATACCGTTTCTACTTCTTTTCGGTGCGTTTTTTATTGTCAGGATTATCAATTATTTTAAGTACGGTTCGGAATTGTAAAGGGTTATATGATTATCCTCGCTCTTCTCATCGCGCTTTTCATTTCATTTGTCGTACATATTTATTTTTTATTCCAGTATCTCCTGAAAGTTAATAAGAAGTATTTATACGGCTTTATCAACACCGCGGTGACGAATATTCTCATTGCGGGCATCATTATGTTCGCCCTTGTCTATAAGCCTGAACTCATCAGGGGGATAAATCCCGGGCAGGTGCTCTGGGTTTTTTCCGGGCTCATTTTTCTTGTGACATTCGGCGTGCAGGTGAATGTACTGCGAAGAATATACTGCACTTTCAAGAATCCGGCGAATTATCACCTGAATTTTTTCGGGAAAAAAGTCCTTAACAGGGATGCAGTGTCAAAGTTCGATGTGTTCGCATTTTTTGGCGCAATGCCGTTTTTTCTGGTGGCAGGGGCGTATTTTATCGCCAGACTCATCAATTATATATTATATGGCAGACTGTGATGGTGGTATCCTTTTCACGGTGAAGTGCTGGTATAACCCCTGCGGGTATAAGGAAATTTCCGTGGTCGAAAAAAATGAGTTGAAAGATTATGATGTCTGAAGCATAATGTGGAGACTTCTTGAAATCCGCCAGGAAAATGCTATATTAGCAGCGCGGGAGAATCACCTACAAGCGAGGAGAGGAATATGCCACTTATTACCGAAAAAACTAGAAAAAATGCCGACAAATGCAAAGGGTGTGCGATTATTCGCCTGAGGAATATCGATAAATCAAGTGTTATCAAGGAGATGGGGGAAGCGTTCGACATGTACGATGAGGCTTCAAGAGCGATGGAAGCGGTTATGCGGGTAAGCTGTAATAGCTGTCCCAATGTGAACGATTTTGTTAAAGTGTATGGGATGAAACCCTACGAGTACTTTAAAGTGGAAAAGCAAAAATGATGCATCGCAGTGTGTAATTAATGAAACGGGCGGTTGTTCTTTTAAGCGGCGGTCTGGATTCGGCCACTGTGCTTGGTTTTGCGTGTCGTGAAGAGTATGACATCATCGCCCTCACATTCAGGTATGGCCAGCGGCATGAAATTGAAGTTGCGCGGGCACAGGTGCTTGCGTCTGAAGCGGGGGTACATTCGCACCTGATTGTCGATATTCCTGATTCAATATTTGCAGATTCGGCACTTACCGGAGTAAATAAGCAGGAGGTGCCGAAGGGGGGAAAAAAATCCGGCGATGCGGCGATCCCGGTGACGTATGTTCCTGCGCGGAATATGCTGTTTTTATCGTATGGGGTGGCGTGTGCGGAAAGTTTTGGCGCGGAGGCGGTGTTTATCGGTGCGAATGTCCTTGATTACAGCGGCTATCCGGATTGCCGGGGCGAGTTTTTAGAGGCTTTTGAACGGGCGGCAACACTGGGCACGAAATGCGGGGTCGAAGGGAGGCCCATACATATCATCGCCCCGCTTCTTTTGCTCACCAAAGCCGAAATCATTCGGATGGGAGCCGCGCTCGGTGTTGACTATTCCCTGACGCATAGCTGTTACGATCCCGATGAAGAAGGCAGGGCGTGCGGCAGATGCGAGAGCTGCAGGATCAGGAGAAAAGGATTCGAAGAAGCGGGGGTTTTCGATCCCACTCGATATGCAGGAAAAGACTAAAAGTGAATCAGGTGCTGGATATAATTGCGGATTATTTATTCCCTTCGGATTGTGCGGCATGTGGAAAACCAATTGCCGCATTTGACGGTGGGCTTTGCGGTGATTGCCTTGACGAAATCAAAGAGCCGGTTGATGCATGCCCGCGCTGCGGAGGGCAGGTGAGAGGCGGCACATGTGTGATTTGCTCCGACAGGGCATGGTATCCCGACAGGTGTTTCGCTGCAGCGGAATATTCGGGTGCCATGAAAGCGCTTGTGAAGAATTATAAATTTCAAAAACGACGAAAGCTTTATAGAAAAATTGCCACAATTCTGCAAACGGCCGTATCTTCCGCTTCTCTGGAAGTGGATACGGTCACTGCAGTTCCAATGAGCAGGGCGAAGATCAGAAAGCGGGGATTCAATCAATCGGAGCTGGTTGCGCGCGAGGTAGCAAGAAACCTCGGATGGCAGTATCGAATGCTTCTCAAAGAAGTGGGGGCGGCAGGTACGCAGAAAGACCTGAACGTTCTCGACCGTTTTCTAAACGTGCGGGGACGGTATGAATACTCCGGAGAAAATCTATGCGGTGCGCGTATTCTTTTAATTGACGATGTATTTACCACAGGTGCCACAATCAACGAGTGTGCCCGCTTGCTGAAAGGCGCGGGAGCAGATAAAGTGTATGCGGTTGCTTTTGCAAGAAGAACGTTATATCAGGAAATGCAAGAAATTATGGGAGATGTGCCATGAAATTGATTTCTAATGACGATATCGACATCATTGTGCTTGATGGAAGGATCGATCAGGATGCGTCTGCCGAATTGGAAACCATGCTCGAAAGCTGCATAAAAAAAGGCAGGATAAATATCTGTATTGACATGATAAACGTAAAACACCTGTGCAGTTCCGCTCTTGGTGTGCTTGTAGCGAAAAAGAGAAAAATCAAAGACAGGGAAGGCGATATAAAGCTTGTCATAATCGATGATAATTTAATGAAGCTTTTCCAGACAACAATGCTTGACAGGGTGTTTGAGATTTTCGAATCTCAACGTGAGTGCTTTAGCGCTTTCGACTGAACACCGACCGGTGACACTGGAAAATGAAATGCACAATAATGTCAAACAAAAGCTTTCAGCAATATTATTCCCCATTGCGCCCTACATGGCAAGAGTGGATGAGGAAATACGCCAGAAAATAAAAACCGGCGTTTCTCTCATAGACGAAGGTTCTCTGCATCTTCTGCAAAAAGGTGGCAAAAAAATACGCGCGGCTTTGATAATTCTCACCAGCGGTCTGAAAGGACGGATTCCTGATGATGTAACGGAAGTTGCAGCCGCGGCGGAAATCGTGCATGCGGCGACACTGGTTCATGATGATATCATCGATGGTTCGACCTACCGGCGAGGCGATCTCACTGTTGCAAAAAAATTTGGTAATCGGGTTGCCGTGCTCGTGGGAGATTATATGTACACGCGTGCGCTTGAGGTTGCGGTGGGAGATGACCGGCTCGACCTTTTCCCCATCATGGTTGCCGCAACGCGGGATATGGTCAAGGGAGAAC
>DYLV01000136.1 GCA_020721925.1 Leptospira biflexa | reverse complement strand
GAGAATAAAATCCTTTTTGGTTTTAGGAGTCACGATGAGGTCCACGTAGCGCTGGCGGTATCTGAGTTCCCTATCTGCAAATTCATCGAACACCTTTCCATCCTTTTCTTTGACCACTGGCAGTGGACGGATGCATTTCGCGAGGAGAGAAAAATCGCTCACTGCAATCGTGATTTCACCTGTTTTTGTCCGAAATGTTTTTCCCGACACACCAATGAAGTCGCCAAGGTCGAGAAGTTTAAAAATTTCATATTTTTCATTGCCGATTACATCCTGTCTGAAATAGAGCTGGATTGTTCCGCTTTGATCTTCAATGTGAGTAAACGAGGCTTTGCCCATGAGCCGGCGGGAGCGTATGCGGCCCGCAAGATTGACGGTGACGGGCGCATCATCCCTGTGTTTTGCGAGCGCTTCCGCGGCCATGCTGTCCCTCTTATACCGGATGGGGTAGGGATTGATGTGCATGGCGCGCAGCTTCGCCACTTTTTCGATACGCTGGTGCACCAGCTCATTATATTCTTCGCTCATTTTTTAACAATTCCTTATGTAATGATGAACACATCCTGCTTTTTTAATGCAGAGCTTCGTGAGGGCGAGTGAATTGCGATAAGGGCATGATGTCAAATGAATTTTATCAAAAAGCGAAACCTTTGATTGACAGCACTGCGAAAGCGAAGATGATGTGCTAAAATATACTGTGAATAAAATATCAAAGGCTTGAGAAACAATGAATCTTGCATTTGAAATGGGACCCATTCGTCCCCCTTCTGAGGCGATGAGTATTCTTGTTCGGGTCA
The DNA here is from genome assembly GCA_020721925.1 of Leptospira biflexa. GTDB lineage: Bacteria > Spirochaetota > UBA4802 > UBA4802 > JAGODF01 > DYLV01. The sequence goes on along the minus strand of DYLV01000136.1, from coordinate 6,643 downwards.
CCAGAAACTGTCCGTGGAATAAATGTGCGTTCTGCAATACCTATAGAGGCCAGAAGTTTTCAAGGCGTACGCTTGAAGAGGTGACGCGTGATATTGACAACATGCGCACCATTGCCGATAGAATTTTAAAGGAGTCAGAGGGTGATGTTCAAAAGATCTCATCACGGATTATTGATGAGGCGCGCGGCCTTGATATTACTCCGGAAGAATATTACCGCCAGGTGCTTTTCTGGCTGCATCATGGTTTGAAATCGGCCTTTCTCCAGGATGCGAATTCACTCATTCTGCCGGCGGAGGAGCTTGCAAAAATTCTCCGTCACCTTATAAACCGTTTTCCATCGCTCACGCGCGTCACCTCGTATGCGCGTGCCAGGACCGTGAGCAAGAAAAGTCTTGAAGATATGAAGCTTTTGCGGAAATCGGGGCTTTCGCGTCTTCATTTCGGCATGGAATCGGGATGTGATGAAGTACTCGATCTGGTGGATAAAGGCGTGACGGCGGAAGAGCATATAATTGCCGGCAGAAAAGCCATGGAGGCGGGGTTCGACCTTTCCGAGTATTACATGCCGGGATTGGGTGGTAAAGCATTGTGGGAACAAAACGCCCGTGAAAGCGCACGCGTAATCAATGCGATAAATCCGACATTTGTGAGGATACGGAGCACGGTTCCGTTGCCCCACACGCCGCTTGGTGAGATGATGGCAAAAAGGGAATGGGTGCCTCTCACTGAAATTGAGAAGGTGAAGGAACTTCGACTTTTCATCGAATTGCTAAATGGCATCACGAGCAAAATCGCAAGCGATCATGTCATGAATCTGTTTGAAGACGTAGAAGGCACAATGCCTCACGAAAAAGAGAAAATGCTCGGCGTCATAGACCGATTCCTTGAAATGCCCGAGGAGGAAAGGGACATCTTCATCATTGGAAGACGGCTTGGATATTTTCGAAGCTTAGAGGATTTCTATCCTATCGGTGAGCTTGCGGCATTGAGAAAGAAGATGATCGAAACTTTCGGTTCGATCGACTCGGCGATGCTTGAAATTTTACAAAATTACATTTAAGAGGATATGCATGCAATTAAGTTATTCGAAGAGGAAAAAGTTGAAGGCGATTGCACATAGTTTGCGCCCCATAGTGCAGATCGGCAAAAAAGGGCTCACGGAGGAAGTGGTCAACGTGCTTGATATTGCGCTTACAGACCACGAGCTCATCAAAGTGCAGTTCGTCGATTTTAAAGTAGAAAAGAAAGCGATTGTGGGAGAAATCATCGAACAAACTGGTGCCGAGCTGATCGAGATCATTGGGCACAGAGCAATTTTTTATCGGGAAAATCCAGAGAAGGATGAGCATGTGATATAAAAATCGGAATTATTGCCTGTACATTGATACTGGAGGCCAAAGCCCTGCGGTCTCTGGTTGAAATGCTATGCGATTTAACAGAGGAGGAGATTGCGATTGTCACGGGATGGTAAAGAATGGGGTATCATTCAATCACACATCATCGTCGTTCCATTCGATTCCGTGATAATACCAATATTGCAACGGTATGGCAACGAAATTATTACGATCATATCATACGCAATAAAAATGAATGAAGTACAATTCGTCAATATATCAAGTACAATCTATATGAATAAAGGATGGCAAGCCGCATATTGATTGGGATAAATGTATGGGCTGTGGGGTGTGTGAATAGAAATGCTCGCACTTCGCGCGTATGCTGGTACTTGATACATGAAAATGCCTTCCAATGGATGTGCGGGTGTTTTGTATTGAATGGGGTCAGAGCCTCATTCAGAAGCTTCTTAAAGATGTTCATCAAACAATGTGGAGGTGTATCGGCATGCGGGAATCGACAAAAATATTGATGAAAAAACACGGGTGGCGCATCGACCGCGCTCTCCACAACTATATCTATTTCAGATGGTATTATCCGTATGTGAAAGCGGTGAGCCTTTTACTGCGGCCGCTTAAATACCTTACGTGGTTCAAACCTTTGAAATATATGGGAATTATGGCATTTAACCGATATCATGCAAAACTGATTTCATCAGGGGATGCGAAGAAAATTTTTACCCTGAAGGAGGACGTGCGTCTCATTTCGGATGGAAACAGGCGGATTGTCCCCTACAAATATGCGCATAAAATAATTTTTCAGGATCCGGAATACGTGGCGGTGATGGACTGTCCTTGTAAGAAATCGCTTGGGGCGCCTGCTGATACTATCAATTCCTGCATCGTGGTGGGAAGCGGCACCGGTAAATTCTGGATGGATGCGTGCAAGAAATATAACCCAGGAAAAATTAGCCAGGAAGAAGCGCTTTCGATTGTAAAACATTTCCGGTCGAAAGGATTTATCACCCAGGCGTTCTTCAAGGTGGCCACGGGGGGAAGCACTGGCGTTATTTGCAATTGCCACCCCGATACCTGCGTGAGTCTGAAAGCGTCAAGCATCACCAGGAAGATCGATAAAAACGTCACCATGAATGCGAAATCGGGATATTCGGTGAGTCGTGATCTTTCGAAGTGCAAAAAGTGTGGTTTGTGCGCCGCCGCGTGCCATTTCGGTTCCATGACCATGGGGCCCGATGGTCCCGCCTACGATCGTGCCGAGTGCATGGGGTGCGAGCTCTGCGTGGAAGTGTGCCCCAATGGGGCCCTTTCGCTCTATGTTGATCCTTCAAAACCGCTTCCTTTGGACATGGATTTTGTCAAAGAGGAAATAAAAAAGAATTCAGGCGAAATAAAGTGATGGGGAAACATGGTATGATGTCATTATTGGGTAGAGGCATGCCGTTTCACTATTATGCGGGAAACGGTATGCCGCGGGAAAAAAGTTTTGATGTGTGAAGTCGGTAGGTGAGGAAACTGGATGGATACTCTCACGGTTGTGGAGGATCAGAACCATTTTGGATTTATGCGAAGCCGTGAGGATCATACGGGAACATATTTGCGGATAATTATGGTGGACTTCCAAACCGGGCGGAGGGTGCACATCCTTCCGCCACATGGCGAATCAGGGAAGTGGTGGATAGAAGTTTAGAAACCAAAATCGGCAATCTCAATTGCTATAACACAAGCGTGTTTTTCCCGCCATCGGCCTTCCTGTGGTATGGAACGCGGTTTCTCTCGGGAAAAAATTGGCAAAACATTTTTAAAAGAAAGTATATATACGTATTTTGAATTGACAGCGCGCGCACAATGGTCTATGTTGTGCATCTTTCGTAAAAAAACCAATCGGGAGTTTTGCGTATGCCAATCAAGTCGAAAATCCGCACCATTCCTCATTTCCCTAAAGAGGGAATCATGTTCCGCGATATCACCACTTTGCTGAAAGACGCGGAGGGGTTTCGCTTTACCATCGATAGCTTCACCTCCCGCTACAAGGATGTCCAGATCGATGTAGTGGTAGGGCTTGAGGCTCGCGGTTTTATTCTGGGCGGTGCAATTGCACACCAGCTCGGCAAGGGATTTGTTCCCATTAGAAAAAAAGGAAAACTTCCGGCCGAGACGGAATCCTTCGAATACGCGCTTGAATATGGCACCGATAAAATCGAGGTGCATGTTGATTCCATTAAGAAGGGCGACAGGGTGTTGCTTGTTGACGATTTGCTTGCAACCGGCGGAACGGCGTTTGCCGGCGCGAAATTGGTGGAAAAATTAGGCGGACAGATTGTCGAAATGGCCTTTATCGTGGACCTCCCCGATGTGGGAGGGAGAAAAAAACTTGAAGAAGCCGGATATAAAGTATTTGCTCTCTGTGAATTCGAAGGCGAGTAAGAGGTTTCTTGTGCGTTTTGACGATCTGATTGATTTTTATATTGAAGCAGAAGAATCGTCCGGTTTGGGGGGAAATGCGCCCGAGCTTTTCAGGTTCGCCCTCAAAGAGTATTTTTTCAAAGAAGAGTGTGCGCAGAGCAAGGGCTTTTTGACTTTTTTAGACCGCCTTGAGATGCCTTCGTTTCTCAACGGTGTGCCTTCGCTTTTCGATATCGATATTGAGGCCATGCGTGCGGAAGTGGATGGTGAAATTGCGAACGATTCGCTCTGCGGCAAGATTTTTCTGTCGGCACCCTATTTAAAATCCTTCTATCCTCATCAGCCTCCTTCCTTCAATCAGATGGCACCTGAAGTGCGCGCAGAGGTATTGAATAAAATCAAGGAGACAAATCGGGAAATCGTTTCGGCGTTTGAAAAAATGAAGGCTGATGCTGAAGCGGATAAAAACCGCCGTGTGCTTCAGCTTCTTGCATTTATCATTAAAAATATCCATAAAAAAACTGAATTTCCCCTGAACCGCCTCGAAAAAAAAGCTCAGGAAGTAATTGCGGAAATCTTTCCTTCATACAATGATGTTTATACGGCTAATCAGCGGCAAAACGCAGAGCTCTTCGATGAAGGCCGTGTGCGCGATCTCATAAAAGCCTTTTTCGCCATCAGGAAATTTCAGGATATTGCGGAAATACTGGAACTCTATAAAAAAGAACTTGAGCGCTACAGGAAAAGGACGCTCCGGGCAAGAAAATGAAAGCGGGCTTCCCTCATGAAGCTTTTTAAAATCAACGAGATGTGCTATTGCGTCGCAGTGGATGAAAGCCTCACCTGCGCATTCGGCTCGCCGCCGGAGTGGATCAAGCGTGCGGGAGGTTTTCCTTTTCCGTCGTATATTTTTCTGGGAGATACGATGCTGTGTGAGGGAAGCAATTTTTGCGAAGTTGAATTTCCCATATATCGAAATTTTTTCTTTAATAAACAAAGGAAAACACATATTATCACCCCGCTACATATTGGTGACATGCTGAAGCCAATTTTAGAAGAAGCAATATTTGGGCCTGCGAACTATGAAAAAAATGATCATTCAAAAAAAGCGGCGTATTATGCAGATTATTTGGCGCTCCGCGAGGGCTTTTCGTCAACTGGCAGAAAATTGCTTCTTCCCGATTTTGCGAGCTTCGAAACCTATATTGGCGATACCTACCAGCTTGGATTTGTGGAGGTGAAACGAACGGGGCCTGAATCTTTTCTTGTGACGAAAGGAAGGGAAGAACTTGCCATTGATCTTGAAGGCATGAAACACACGCTGCCCGTGAAAAAACAGCGGAAAAAGGCTGATGGTGTTCTCAGGCTCTACTGTTTTGGGTCGGGTGACGGCTTTTCCGCTGCGAAGGAATGTTCATCGTTTATGCTGGGATATCGTGACAAACTTTTGCTCTTCGATCCAAATTACCATTCATTCGATGCTTTTTTAGAGGAAGGTTTCGATATTACCAATCTTGCGGGTATCTTAGTGTCGCACATCCATGCCGATCACGAAGAGGGGCTGTACCGTTTTCTCCATGCCTTTCCTGAAATTTGCGTCTATGCTGCCGGAGAGGCCGCACACAGCCTGGAGAAGAAAATTCGTTTAGTTATGGGTGTATCTTTTAATGGATTTTCTGTGCAGCGTCTTCCAATAGGTGTGCCTTTTACATTGGAGGAACTGAATGCGGAAGTGTTGTGCGAATACGGCTTTCATGCCATTCCATCGGCAATGATGAAATTCCGCTTTTTCGACGTGCATGGGGCAGCGCATGTGTTCGGCTATTCTGGCGATACGCTGTACGACCCGGGGCGATTTAAGGAAGAGCACTTTCCCGATTTCTGCCGTGAATCGCTTGAGCATTTTTTCGATGACGCGCAGACAATTGTCCATGAAGCCGGAGCCGGGCTCATCCATACCGACCCGGAAGATCTCATTCCTTTTTTACGCGATGATCAGAAAGTCTTCTGGCTGCATACGTACCGCACAAATGATGATGGTTTCAGCAAAGGGTGGATACTTGAAAAAGGGCGGGACATAATCATTGTCTGAAAGAGAAAAGTCTGTTGACAGGTATATCATTAATAATGTACAATACAGATGTTCCTTTTAAGTGCAATTCAATTTCGTGAATGCGTGCGGTGAGGTTCGCAATGATATTCCGGGAAATATAATATTATGAATGGCAATCCCTATCTGAAAAAACTGAAAGCCTTCGACCCGAAAAGCGATTTGACCGTCAATGAGTCCTTTAAATATGAAGGCGATTTTGCCGGGGGGAGTGATATTTTTGAGAGCGCCGATGAAGACATCTCGGGGCAGGAAGTGAGTGCCGATTCTGGAAAAGAAATTGCGTCCTTTCGTGTAGGTTCTGCAGTGAGTGCCGGATTGGCGAAAGCAACCACTCCTGAGGGAGAAACTGTTCTTATTGCATCCGATGCCGCCGGTGGTGTATTTATCCTCGCCGAAAATCAGGGCTTGCTTGAAGTGCGAGCGAAATTCAAAATCCCAGGATCAATCATTAAAAAACCGGCCTATGCCGACGGTGTGCTCTACCTTACAACCCGGGAAGGGCTGGTATGCGCGGTTAATACCGGCTTAGCGCAACCGTCCGGTCAGCAAAAAGCGCAGATGCTCTGGCAGAAAAAGCTGACCAAAGGCATTCACACCGAACCCATTGCCACCGGCAAACTTCTCATACTCGCCGCGCTCGATGGTCTGTACGCATTTGAAGCGTACTTTAAAAGCCCCGATGATAAAGCGATCGGCAAAGAGCTGTGGACCCAGCAAATCCCCGGGGGGACGGTTTCATCGCCTCTCATTGAAGGAGGTATTATTTATCTT
>DYLV01000135.1 GCA_020721925.1 Leptospira biflexa | reverse complement strand
TGTTTTCTGGTTTATTTTAGCATGCGGTTGGGATGGTACCGGGTATCAGCGCTTTTTGTACGATGCAAGCGTTCACAATGGCATCCTGTGGCGGACGGGTGTACACATGGGAATTGAATTTTTCTACAAAAGCAATGTCTGGTGGACGCTGGTGGTGATGGGTCTGTTCCTCGCGCCGATGCTTGTTTACGGTATGATACGTGGAGTGCGCGGAAGCGCACGTAAGGATGCGGAATTGATAGATAAGCTTCCCGGGTCAATCACAATCCTGACTATTTTCTTTTCGGTGCAGTGGCTGGCATGCCTTGCACTTGCCATGCTTTCAACAATTGTGGTTATCAATCTTGGAAACGTCTTTGGCCATATTGGCTGGGGATATCTTATTGGGCTGCCGTTTTGTGCGATTGTGTTCTATCTGTTTTTGTTTCGGAAGGGAATGCTGATGGATATGCTGGCAAAAAAATTGTATGCTCAGGAATGATGCGATGATCTGATGAAAAATGTCGCAGACACACTTGACAGACTGCGTCTGCGGCATATTTAAAAAAAAGAATATCACCATCGCGCCTTGTGTTCTTCCGCCCAGCCAACGATATTTTCAATCTTCAATTTTTTTTGGCTATCAGTGATTACATATCCTGAATATTTTCCGAAAAGTTGATGTACTTCACTTGAAACGATGAGTAGATTGGATTTTGCAACTCGTTCGAAAAATGGTTTGAAGTTCAGGTTGAGGCGTCCGTCAACCGATTCGAAGTGCCAGGGCTTCATAAAATTTACGCTGTCGTAATGAAATTCGACATAGTCCAGTTTGTTCATGATGCCATCAATAAAAAAACAGTTTTCCGTCGCTTTCGAAAGATCGCCGAAGCCTTTGCCCAAATTGAGGCCGAAGGTAGATCCGTTTGGCAGAAAGTATGAGGCGCTTGCCCAGTTCCAGAAACTGTGATATTCCCACACGCCTCTTCCCCAGTCGAGCGTTGCCAGTGCTTTTTTGTCTGTAAATCCGTATTCTTTGCTTCCAAGAATAAATGCGCCTTCAGCGGGCATGCAATTGATTTTTTGGTTATAATAAAATCTTTTTTGACCGATCGGTGTTATCATCACGATGGAGTCGCGCGGCGTTTGCCTAACAATCCAGTGGGCTCTGAACCCCCGCCCTTTGCCAAATTTCGGCCAGTTGACGAATATTTCCCTTTCGGTTTCATTTTTAATGAATTTGAAAGTGATATCGCCATATCTGAAAAAGCTGTTTTCGTCGCTTGATTTGCCCAAGATAAACCCTTTTGCAAAAGGGGTGATGAGCGTATCTTCGATGTATTCTCTGGTGGCGAAGTCGATGAAATACACAAAAATGAGTCCTGCATAACCTAAATTGGAAACCGTAGCTGAAACGAAGTACTCATCCGTCGTTATGCCGTAGTAGTCCCATTCTTTTATGCGGATTTTGTTTAATTTAGAAAATGGATAAAGAGACACGTTTTCCGGATTGTAGGTGCGGACAGGCAATGTCGCGTAACCCGCTTCATACAGTTTTCCTTCTCTGTCGAGTAAATCGCCTTTGCTCGTTATGCGATGCTGCATGACAACCTCCGTTGAAAAATATTGATGTGCTACGATGACGGCATTCCCAGGAGACGCGAAGCTTCATTTCCTGCTTCCTTTAAAATTGAAATATATTCCTTGATTTTCGGAGATATCTGCTCCCTGGCTCCCGAAATGCCGATCGAATATTCAACAGCACCTCGATGATTGAAGACGGGAACGGCGATGCAGAGAATTCCCTTGCGGTATTCTTCGTTATCGACAGCATACTTATGGCGCACGATTTCCTGAAGATGATTCTGGTATTCGCTCTGGGAGGTGATGGTGTTCGGGGTGAATTTCTTGAATGACACAGAGCGCATGAGTCGTTTAAATTCGTCATTCGGCTTAAACGCAAGAAGGATTTTGCCCAGTGCAGTTGCCCACGCAGGTTCGCGCGTTCCCACGGAAATGTGCATGCTTAAATTTTGACGCGGCTGCTCCACGGCAATAAACACCACTTCAAGACCGTCGAGGATGGCAAGGTGCGTATTCTGGTGAGTACGTTCGGAAACAGACTTCAGTACCGGACGAAGAAACGTTTCAATCTTCGTCTGTTCTCCGAAAGCACCCGAAAGTTCCATGATTTTAAAGCCAAGCATATATTTCTTTGTTTCGGAATCCTGATAGACGAAGTTGTTTTGTACCAGCGTGCCGAGCAGGCGAAATATGGATGAGCGGTCGATGTCGAAATGTGCGGTGATTTCGTTGAGGCTTAGCGGTTTGTTGGATTTGCTCAGGAGGTGCAGGATTTTTAGCCCCCTGTCGAGTGATTGAATAGTCTGTGCCATGTATATCCCCAATGCTGTTTCACAATATGCAATAACAAACCAAGAATGGTGTCAAGGATAATTTATGGCAAATCTGTTTTATGCCCATCTGGCAGCTTCCAACCCGCTAAATGAAGATTTTTGTGCATCCTTTTGATTTGCTTTATTAATCGATGAATGCGGTTTTGCATGAAAGGGGTCAGAGCGCTATATGGCGGGTATACGATTGAAGAGCTGAGAAAAGCGCTCGAGGTTGCACGCGCGCACGAAAGGCTTTCCATTATACATGTGCCGGTTTACCGCGGCAACAATGAACTCGGTGACATGGGTGTGTTTGGCGATTGGAATGTGGGCAACTGGTGCGCGCGAATGCAGGAGGAGTATCATCGGCTTTGCGTTTTTTCAAAAGTTCGATGGTTTTATTGCAGACAGCAAAAGCGGTGCTTTTTTGTTGTTTCGATATTCTTCGAAATGCAAATCGGCAATTCTGCCGAGCCAAATGAATGCGATGTTGAGTTCCTGCATGTCGGGCCTCCTCTTGGTGCGGTTTAATGGGGATGAGTGAAGGAATCGCTTTATATTGCGTATTATAAAATACTATTGTATAAATATCAACATAATTTATCTTGCAATATTTATACATACATTGAGTAGTATCGGGATGCGTGAGTATTCGGAAAAGCAATGGCGGATTTTTTCGGAAGAAGAATTTCAGGAGATCAAGAATGCATACACAAGTTGGCCTCATTCCCTGTGAGACATACGATCCTGCCGTGCTCAAACGCGCAATTGTGAAGGCGGTATCGCTATCTGGGTTTGACTTTGAGATGCTTCGGGGCAAAAAAGTGCTTCTCAAGCCGAATCTTCTCATGCCTATAGACCCCGGGCGCGCGGTGACCACACATCCGGCCTTTTTTGAAGTGGTGGCGGAACTTGTGCTGGCGCAGTCTCCAGACGTATGGGTGATTGATTCACCGAATTTCTTTTCGCTTGCACATGCGCTGAAAAAAACAGGGCTTATGGATGTGGCGCAAAAGCTTCGATTAGGAATTCCGGATAATGCCGGGACACGCACATTGCACTGGGATGGTGCGCGTCGATATAAGACGCATGAAGTATCAGCAGTGTTTTTTGAAGCTGATGCAGTAATAAATCTGCCGAAGCTGAAAAGCCACAGCCTCACATACCTCACCGGTGCGGTAAAAAATCTTTTCGGTGCGATTCCCGGCACAAAAAAAGCGCAGATGCACATGAAAGTGCCCGATCCACGCGAGTTCAGCGAATATCTCCTTGACCTGTATGGATCGTTTTTACACGGATTTGAAAAGCCGAAAATTTTTCTGCACCTCATGGACGCGGTGGTGGGACTGGAAGGAGAAGGGCCGGGACCATCGGGGAAACCAAAACAGGTGGGCGCGGTGATTGCAGGCACGGATGCGATAGGCGTTGACTGGACAGCAGCGAAGCTGGTAAATTTTGATATACAAAAAATTTTCACAATCACGCAGGGGTTTTTAAGGGGGTATGGTCCTGCCGATGATCGTGAGATTCGCATTGAAGGCGAGTCGATTGAGCGGATTAAAGTGAGCGACTTTGTACCGTCGAAAACATCTTTTTTGAAAAGCAGGTTCTGGAAGGCCATCACACCGGCACTTAAAAATATTTTTGTGGAAAGGCCCATTCCTGTGGAGGCAAAGTGCACGCGCTGTTTCTATTGTATGAAAGTCTGCCCCGCGGGGGCAATTACGAAGCGAAGTGAACGTGCAATGCCCCTCTTTAATTCTCGCAAATGCATTCGGTGTTTTTGCTGTCTTGAAACCTGCCCCGGGGAAGCGATTGTGCTGAAGAGAGGGTTGTTGCAATGGAGGAAATAGCGGTCTTTTTGATGCAATTTGCCTGAGCAAAATCGGTGAGATATCACGCCCCTGGTGGAACGGGACAGGGGGAACCTGCCATCGGGATGTTTAAATTGCCTGTGCGAGCCTTTCTGCCGTGCACATTACTTCGTCATCCCGCACGTATGCGAGGGATCACTCCGTTGACCTGGCTCTGTGCACTGACTGTAGAATTGCCTGTTGTTTGCTTTTTGGTATGTATTAGCCATTGGCTTATACACCATAAAAACAATGCATAGATGCATCGTTACTGAATTGGTAATATCCTGATTCTTGATTTATTTATATCAATAGTTACTATTGCACCTTCTTTTATTTCGTTTTCATGTTTTTGTATTGTTGTAATTACTGATGATGTAATTTCTTCCGTAAGAATATCATTTGTTCTAATCTGTATAACACTGGGTGCCTTAGATCGTGTATGTGCCAAAATTATCGCAAAATCAAGATCATACGTAAGTATTGCATACCTTTTTTCCTGTGCATATGAAAAAATCTCTTCATCAGTTGCTGAAGGATTGCCAACATAACTCCAGTGAACAGCTTCAATACCTGCTTGTTGTAATTTTTGGCAAAAAGAAGGTGGTATATTCATATCAACAATGAGTTTCATGCTGTGATGGGTTCTTCTTTTTCATCCACTCGGAAGGCTGCATATCGCAATGCTGCAGAAATATCTTCATCCTCCAGATATGGAAATTCACATAAAATCTCTTCACGTGAATGCCCCTGCGATATGAGATACACGATCATTGCAACCGTAACCCTCATGCCCCTGATACAGGGCTTACCTCCCATAACATCTGGATTTGTTGTTATGCGCGGCATAATTTCCATACTTCTATAATACAATCTATAGTAAATATGTCAATATAGTTATATGCATTTTTTTAGTAATTCATTGAAATAGCAGTGTCCGCTGATAGGCGGTTGTTTTAATACGTGCGCGGCGTGCACTACTCAGCACCCGTGCTTCGAGACGATTGCTTCACCCACTTCGCCCGCGCATAAAAAAAAGCGCCCATAAGGGACTGCCTTTTCATCGTGATTTCAAGAACTCCTCTATTGGTATACCTATGTCCTTTGCAATTTGCCTGAGCAAAATCGGTGAGATATCACGCCCCTGGTGGAACGGGGCAGTGGTGAACCTGCCATCGGTATGTTTAGCGAGCCTTTCTGCCGTGCTTCCGTAAAACCAAGATTTTCAAGAATGGCAACAACTTCCCCGGGTTTTAGAACGGGAATATTCCCCATGGTTTATATAACCACCGTATAGGTGCCAACAAACTCGCTCTCAAGGCGCGGTGTGCCGTCTTCAAGTATCATTTCAATGACTTCCTTGATGTTCCGGTTCAATTCCTCTATGGTTTCACCCTGGGAATGGGCTCCGGGAAAACCGGGTATATATCCAACATATAGATTAGTTTTTGGACATCTTTCAATAACTGCGGTAAATGTGTACATCTTGTTCCTCCATAAATACATGGTAAAAATAGAAAATATTTAATTAATAATATTATAAAAATCTTGACAATTAAAAAACCTTTTGCTATCTTTCATTATTATTCAAAGTTTATTCACATTTATTTAAGAACAAATTTTTATGTGTAGGAGGTTTTATGAAAATTAGTTTTAAAGTTTTTTCTATTGTCGCGATGCTTTTATTAGTAGCTACAGGAGCATTTGCTACCAATGGTATGCGCATGATTGGATTTGGCCCTGTACAAAATTCAATGGGTGGTATTGGTGTTTCAGTTCCACTGGATGCAGCTACAATTATTACCAACCCTTCAGGTATGAGCGAGTTTAAAGCAAGAATAGACTTTGGTGCATCATATTTTGTTCCAACAGTTAAGCAAAATGTATCAGGACCTATGGCTGGAATTATGGCAAAAGATGGGCAGAATATTGAATCAAATAGAGGGGCATCACCGGTTCCTGCATTTGGCCTGGTTGTACCTTTAAATGATAAATTAAGTTTTGGCATTGGTGCATACGGGATTTCCGGAATGGGTGTTGATTATGAAAAAAATGTTTATCAAAGTATTTTAAGCACATCGTATAGCCAGATGCGTTTTGCACCAGGACTATCGTACAAAATTAATGATATGATTTCAGTTGGGGCAGTTGTTAATATTATGTATGCAACCATGGAATTTTCAGCCGCTACCAATGCTTCTACTATTGGGATGCCAGCAGATCAAGAAGAACATATGAATTCTTCTGCTTTTGGTTATGGCGCAACAATAGGAGCAACAATTAAACCAGTTGAAATGATAGCAATAGGCATTGCTTATGAAACTAAAAGTAATTTTCAGAATTTTGAATTCAATACTGACCAGGGTAAAGACAAAATTTCCTTTGATCAACCTCAGAGCATTGCTGGCGGTATTGCAGTGAAACCATTGAAAGAGCTGATCCTGGCTTTTGAAATTCAGTGGATACAGTGGTCGAATACTAATGGCAAAAATCTCCCTGAATTTACTCAAAATTCCAGCAGTGCTACTCCATGGAATCTACATTGGGAAGATCAGCTTGTATATAAAATTGGATTGCAGTATGCTCTGACCCCAATGTTTACACTACGAGCAGGCTTTAACTATGGGAAAATGCCACTTGATAAAACAAGAGCTTTTGAAAATTTGGCCTTTCCAGCAGTTGCTGAATATCATTATACTGCGGGCATTGGTATAGCTTTTAACAACAACCTTGTGCTCAACATTGGCGGCATGTATTCACCTGAAACTACATTAAAGGGAAGTAATGTATTACAGTATATAGCTTCATATGAGACAAAAATGTCTCAGTACTCGCTTGATATGGGTATTGCATATGTGTTTTAGTAGCAAAATGTATGTATAATTCACAATACAAAAAAGCACCCTTCAGGGTGCTTTTTTGGTATACAAAATATATCACTTAAAAAAATAATTATGAAAATTTTATTTTTAAAATCATTTTTGTATTAGTCATACTTTTATGTATTTATCATCAACACTTTTCGTCATCCCGAGCACAGCGAGGAATGTATCGAGATGACCGCAAGATAGAGCACTCGAATGGAGCGGAATTTCGCAAACCACCATCGGGTATATTGCGCGGTAGCGGGTAAAAGGGGTGTGTTTTTTTGTTGTAAAATTTACTGTCAGCATTATTCTGTATTCCTCAGTTTAGTATAACTTGGATAAAATGGTTTAAGATAAAGAACATTATTGGAATTTACATATAAAAAGGAGGCTGTCC
>DYLV01000134.1 GCA_020721925.1 Leptospira biflexa | reverse complement strand
GTATTATTTATCTTGGCTCTGAAGAAAAGAAGCTCTATGCTATTGAATACGGAGGCGATAAGGCAAAAATTGCCTGGAGTTTTGATGCATCGGCGCAGATACGCGCAAGGCCGATGCTTTCAACAAAAACCGACTCTCTTCTTTTCCCCTCAATGGACGGGTCTGTTTACTGTCTTGATAAATCACAGAAAAAACTCCGCTGGGTGTTTATTGTGAAATCGCCGGTTTTGAGTGCTGTGCTTCCAGTTGTGATTGATGGCAATGAGTACTATTTCTTCGGTGCCGACGATGGATTCTTTTACTGCGTCAACGACAGCGGCAAGGAAGTATGGAAATACAAGACAAACGGGAAAATACGTACGGAAGCAGTGCACAGGGAAGGAATTATTTACTTCGGTTCTGAAGATAATAATTTTTATGGATTAAAGGCGAAAAAGGGGGAACTCGCGTTTAAGTTTTCCACCGATGGGAATATAAACGGCGCTCCTGTGATGATTGACGACAGAGTATATTTCGGCTCATCGGATGCTTTTGTACACGGAGTGCGGGCATAAGATATCATAATTAAACGTAGGGAGGTATTGATGATACGGATTTTATATTCTCTTTTCCAGTTTTTGCATCTCGATCCGAGAGTGTATGAGCTTGAGAAAGAACTCGAATTCCATCGATATATCATTTTTGCGGCTGTGCTGGTGATCGTCATATTGGGGTTGGTGGTATATCTCCAGCGGAAAATTCTAGACTCATATAGAAAAGGGGATTCACCTTCTCTTCTGAAGCGTTTCAAACCGAAGCCGAAAGCGGTGGCCGCTGAAACTGCACCGCAGTCTCCTCCGACCCCTGCATCAGCGGCAAAAGGAAAAGTAACACCGAAAGAACTTCCGGATCCGGGCCTGATTTTCAAATATTCTCTTGCCAGAGAAGATCAGAATGAAAAAACGATCACCATCGGCCAGACTGAAGGAAACATTAAAACGTATTCCACCGAAATTATCGACAGCCACCTCTCCATTAACATCCGCATCATTGAAAACAAACGCGATCAGGATATTTATAATCTGCCGGAAAAAATCGTGGAGGAATATCTTCTCGATATCAGGAGGGATGGTAAAGCGCTCATCTATTATCCTGGTCTGGAAAATTTCTGTGAGATGGGTTCACGAGAAAGAATATATATTAAAAAGGAACCCGATGAAACAGGCGATCCCACGTTTGAACATCTTGAGCCAAAACAGCCCATCCGCTTCAGGCTTGGAGACCGACTCAATCAGGATGGGAAGTTCGTGGGAGGGTATTTCGAGTTTCATCTGTTCACTCAGGATTACGATGTTCAGACGAAGGCCGGAATTCCGAAAACCGAGAAGTACTTTCTGGTGCGCCTGTATAAAATTTATCCGGGATACGATACCGGTGCGCCAAATGAAGACGGCCTGTATCCGATGATTGATCCATTTACGTCAAGGTGAAAGAATGGCTAAGGATGCCCTTCACAGCTCAATTCAGAGGATAATCAGCGACGATAAACCCACTGTGCGCA
Organism: Leptospira biflexa; assembly: GCA_020721925.1. Taxonomy (GTDB): domain Bacteria; phylum Spirochaetota; class UBA4802; order UBA4802; family JAGODF01; genus DYLV01. The sequence goes on along the minus strand of DYLV01000134.1, from coordinate 6,040 downwards.
AATCGCTGGTTATAGGCGTAGGGGGATCCGGTATGAAAGGCGTGCTGGCGGCCAAACGCTGGATAGAGAAAAACATCCCTGTTGAAGCACATCGCTATATGCGCTGGATTGGCATTGACACTACCGATATTGAAACAAGCATAGAAGGCAAAGGAGGAATGTATCGCTTCCCCTCAAACCAGCTCTTTCAGGAAGAAAAACGCATGCTCTACATTGCGGCGCCCACGCCTGCAGAGCTTTCGCTTGAATTCCTTCGCGATAAGTATGCAAATGATCCCTGTTTTAACTGGCTGCCGAATCCCGATGTATACGATATCTCGACGCGCGCAGGCCAGGGGGCAAATCAAACGAGACCGCTTGGGCGGCTTGCGTTTTTCTTTAATGAAGCGCAGATACGAGAAGCATTAGTCAAAGAGCGCGACCGGCTTTCCCGGCTTTCCGACGATCCGAAATACTTTCAGCTTATGGACGTGAAGGAAGGAGAAGAAAAAAAAGAGGAGCTTGTGCAGTTTACCATAGAAAAGGGGGTAAGCCGGTATTATTTCAGCGAAAAAATACCCAAAGACCATGCGGTTCTGTCCTTTGAAGCGGATGCCAAGGCTCTGGCGCTTCTCAATCCACAGACTTCGAATAAGCTGACATTTGAAAGCTTCCCCATGGATGAGAAAGGCCGCTACTTTGAGGTAAAAAGCCCCTCTCTCGATGGTACCGTTCTTTCGTTCAAGGTGAAGCATGTCCGCCGCGGTGGGCAGATTTCCATTTTCATTACCTGTTCAGTTGTTGGCGGAACGGGCAACGGCATGATCATCGACCTTGTGGCGATGGTGAATGATATTTTTAAAGACTACTGGCCCGCTCCAAGGATTTACGGTATCATTGTTCTTCCGTCAGCATTTAAACGCGTGGTGTACAACCGCAATGCCCGTGCCAATGCATATGCCGCTCTCAAGGAGTTCGATTATTACATGAGCGGAAATACCTTTCGTGCTTCGTATCCTTCGGGGCGAACGGTGGAAATACCCGACCGCATTTTTGATGATGGCATGCTGTATTTACTGGACGTGGAGAATATGGCGGGCAATTCTCTTCAGGGCCGTGATCAAGTGCAGGAGCTCACCGGGCAGTTTATCTCCACCTTTGTGGCATCGACTGTGGGTGGCGCTATCGAAGAGCGCATGGTGAACGATTCAACCAGAGCGTCGGTATATCTTCCCGCAAATGAGAGAAGCCGCCGAAAGGCCGCATACAATTCGTTCGGTATTTCAAGGGTGATTTATCCAGTCCCACAGCTTAAAGATTTGGGCTATAAAATCACCGCATTGAAGATGTCTGAATCCTTTTTAAAACCGGTCAATCCGACTTTGCTCCTTCAGACTATGGGAGATATCAACCGAGGGCTGGTGCGCGCTCTTCGGCTTAATTGCCGCCTCATCTTCGAAAGGATGTATCCCGATTACCAGCTCGACTCCGAAACTGAATTCCGTTCTTATGAACAAAAGCTGAAGAAGGCCTTTGAAAAAGGCGATAAGCGTGGCATAATTGCCGCGATGGAAACTGTGATACGCGATTATGGAAAGGAAGAGATGGAGAAGATCAAGAAAAATCTTCTCCTTCGAATGGAAAAGCGCTACCGGCTCGAACTGGACAAGATGAAGACAGTTCTGGTGAACGAAATACACGCCTACATTAAAGATCCCCAGAAGGGTTTTCTTTTCGCCGAGGCGATTATCAATTTGCTTTTAGGAAAACTGGAACTCTATCAGAAAAAATACTACGCGGAAAGAGTGGCGCTCGCGCGCTATTCCACTGAAGAGATGGAAGCACTTGTGGAGATAGCAGAAAACAAGGGCGTATCGGATGGTAAACTCACTGACGCTCTCATTGAGATGGCTCGCTTCAACTTTTCTCAGCTTGTCTTTGAAGCGATGCTCACCGCCTCCGAATCCTTTGTGAGGGAATTCAAAGCGCTCATCTTCAATATTAAAAATCTTGAAATCACCGTTCTGCGCGACAAAGTTACGGCCCTCATTGATCAGCTGAAGCAGGATATTGAGAAGGATCGATTTGATCTTCTGGAAAAGAAAAATCCGCTGTACTTCTATCTCATAAATTCGGGAGGAATAGAAGAATTTTTAAAAAAATACTTTTATTCAAAGCTTTCTGTAGATGACCTCTGCAATGAAGTGGATTTTGTAAAGATGGAACGGGAAGACGACACTGCCCAGTTTTTGGAAACATTCCTTATCAGCACCGAGGGGCTTGCAATCGTTGAGAAGGACGAGAAAGAAATTAAGGCGATCATCAAGGAACGCTTCAGAAACCTTATGGACAAACCTCTCGATGAAGTAAAAAAGGCGCTTTACGGAGAAGAGGGGGGCGGCATTGAAGATGGCCTTAATCTGAGCGAAACAACCCTCCTCAAGATTGAAATCGAGAAGATAAAGAAAAAACTTTTTAAAATTATTCATTCGCGCTTCGAGGGTTTCAATTTCGAAAACATCTCAATCCAGCAAATCCTTGTCGAGAAAAAAATTCCTGTCCGGAAGCTTCTCGAAAAGCTCGATACGTTTTCTCGGCCGTATATTTATATCGATGCAACAGGTCTTCAATCGATGGAATACTATCGCACCGTCACGAACTTCAAACTGAACACCTATGAAGTTGGCGACGACCCTTCGAAAAACGAGCCGAATGACCTGCCTTCTCGTATGGATCACTACAAAAAGCGTGAATCTGCCCAGCCGAACATCAGCGTTGAGACTTTCGAGGTTCCGAACCTCTGCAAGCCATACGAGATAATTTCCATCGGCGTGCTTCTGGGATTTCCGATTTTTAAAATCAATTCTCTTGAAGAATCTGCCAGGGATTATCATGCGCTGATGACCGAGCGCAGTCATCCGCTTCACTGCTTCAATCATCCCACACTCGATGCACGCTACTTCCCGGATCCATTCCGCACCATGAATTACCTCAACCCCGCAAGGCTCTGGAATGGACTTTTGCTTCTGAAAGTTCTTGAAAAGCGCGGGGAGGTATATGTGTACGAAGACGCGCTGGCGGATATGCTTAAAAGCATAGAAGCGCGGGAAGATTACAAGCGCGTCGTCCTCGATATTGAAAAGAAAATCGAAGCGGAGGGCGGACTTGAAAAAGCCGGAATGGAGACAATTGCTGAAGCGATCGGCGCGCTGGGAATGCTTGCGAAAAGTGCAGGAAATGAAGGGTTTCAGTTCCGGCGCGAATATTCTCTTGTGATCCGCGATATTCTGGATGGAGACGGAACCGGAGATCGTGCACGCGCGCAGAATATGAGCAAAGATGAATATATTGAAAAATTCGTCAAGGCGCCGAAATTTGCCAATACCGGTGAGCTTATTGTTTTTCTTGAAAACGAATATACCGTCCGACAGTTCATAATAAATTCAATAAGGGAAATAATCGCACGAAGCAAAGAGACGATTACGGCAGGGGCGAGCGTAACGTTGCCGAAATGGAAAATTGAGCAGGTGAAACTTCCCGCATTTAAAGAAAAGTACGAATTTTTCGATTATTTTGAAAAGCGCGGTTCTCTTGAGTGGCAGAATCTTCTCAAAGACAGGCTGGTGGATAAACTCAACGTGTATGTAACATCCTCAAAATTTAGATTGGAGAGCGATCCGACGCTGCTTGATCGCAATAAGATTTCAACATTCCTTGCATCCATTGAAGCGCAGCTTCCCGAAATCGTAACGTGGGAAGTGAAAATTTCAAATAAAATCATCAAGTAGCGTCGTTTCCGTCAAAACTTGCATTGATAGCGTGCGGACTGAGGGGAGTGTTGATATCTTCAAGGTGAAGTATCGCACGCCAGATGTGAAATGCGATGCGGTCGAGCATACGCACTTTTTCAATGAGCTGGAATGCCTCTTCGGTGTCGAAATATCCTGCAGACGTTTTTTCTAAAATTTCTTTACGCGTGCTTTTCCTGATCTCTGCAATTGCCTGCGAAGTCTTTTCTGCCCTAAATTTCATGTCAGCGGATCCGGTCCCTGAAAGCCAGGCATGAATTGATTCCGCATTGTTGATTAAAAGGCGCGCAATGTTGTCGAGCTCTTCATTTTTGATGAGCGAAGCAATGTTTGACTCTTCACGGCATGCACCAATGAGACGGTGAAGGTGTTCAATAGAGTGGATGACGTTGGTATGGCGTTCATGGAGAAGCGGAGAGTTGTTGAATGAACGGAGGTTGCGCAAAAAAGACTGCGTGCGTCCCAGCGCGCGATCGGCGGTGTCGAGTCTTGTGGAGAATTCCTTCATATCCAATCCCTTGCTGAATATTGCTGCCAGGCTTTCGATGATATAGCCGGTGATTTCAATCAGCGTCCGCCGTACCGCTTCAAGCGCTACCTCCGGCACCATAAGCACGGAGCTGTCAAGATTCCGTGCAAGATTGATATCGTGTTCTGGAAGTATTTTTATGATAAGATGTGCGAATTGTCTGGTAATTGGCAGCACAAATATGCATCCTGCGAGATTAAAAATAGTATGAAAGGCAGATAGTGCAACAATGTGTTCTCCCTGGCCAACCAGTTTCGAGAAATACAGGGAGAGATTTAAAAAAAAGGGAAGAAAAATAAGCACGCCATTTCCCACGAAAATATTAAACAGAATATGCGCAAGCGCGGTGCGTTTTGCCGGGATTGTAGCGCCGATTGCACCGAGCGCAGAAACAAAGGTGGTGCCTATATTCTGTCCAATCGCAAGAAGAGCAGCCTGGGGAAATTCGATAGTGCCCGCATTCAGCGCAGCAAGCGTAGCGGTCATTGCGGCGCTTGAGGACTGCATCAGAATTGTCATTATAATGCCTGCAACTACCAATGCCATTTTTCCCGAGAATGAATCATATGCATAAGCTGAGAAATTAAAAGAATCAGAAAAAGCATGCATTCCTTCCTGCAAAAGATCAATGCCCAAGAAGATCATGCCAAACCCTGCAAGAATGATACCCAGCGCAGCTTTGCGATGATCACCCAGAAGTTTCAATAACGCACCAATCGCAACTGCAGGATAAGATATGATGCCTATTTTCAGCTTAAAACCAAGGTAGGTTACTATCCAGCTTGTGCTGGTGGTCCCCACGTTTGCGCCTAAAATAACGCCGATAGATTGTTCGAATGAAATGAGGCCTGCACTGACAAAGCCAATTGTGGCGAAGGTGGTTGTGCCAGATGACTGAATAACGGCAGTTATTCCGGCGCCGGAAAGGAAAGAGCTGATGCGCCCACCGGTAAAGCGGCTGAGCGCTTTTCTGAGAGAATCGCCGGCAAGGGTGCGAAGCCCGTCGGTCATAAGCGTCATGCCGAGAAGAAATATGCCGATGCCGCCAATGACGAGAAGCAGTGGCTGTGTTGACATAGCTCACTCCAGTGATATTTCAATTTTCGGAATGATTTTTCCGGAAAAGAATTAATTTTCCATTAAAATGCGGGATGTAATATCGCTGAAAATTTCAGTGTTGAAGCATATTCGGTTTTGTACATGGTTCACTTCTCAATCGAACAAAATTGTTTTCGATTTTACGGTTTGTGGTAGTTTTCGCATGCATTCCGGTTTTAGTACGATTATTTCTCTTCCCTGACTAAAACACCGACGGTGCGGTTATCTTTAGTGAAATATTTGTCGAGAGCTTGTACAATATCGTTTCTCTCAACCGTTGCAATTGATTCGAAGTAATTTGCAAAATTGCGCCAGTCTCCGCTCACGGTATCATAGTAGCTTACATAGCGCGCGATGCCCATATTGCTCTCCAACGTGAAGACAAGTGATGATTCTGTTCTGTTTCTGACTTTTTGTATTTCACCCTCGGTGATATTTTTTTTCATCTTTTCAATCTCAATGTAAATTGCTTTTTCAAGCTCTTCGGGAGTGTGGGGAGGACGCGGTGAAGCGGAAACAATAAAAAGCGCGTGATAACGGCTGCCGGGGAAGCTGTTCCAGGCGCTAACCGAAGAGGCGATTTTTTTTTCAAGAACTAAAGTTTTGTAAAGCCTTGATGTTTTGC
>DYLV01000133.1 GCA_020721925.1 Leptospira biflexa | reverse complement strand
AATGAAATCCGGCTTTGCTTCTTTGATGAGTTCTTCCGACACCTCGGTTTCAAGATACAGATCGATATCGTATTTTTCGATCATGGCATCGAAATAGCGTATCAGCTCCATGATTTCCCCTTTGTGCGGGGGAGCCGATGCGAGCCATAGCTGACCACCGATGTCGTTTGATTTTTCGTACAGTTCCACATGATGTCCCGCTTCTGCGGCGGTGATGGCCGCTTCCAGCCCTCCAGGCCCCGCACCGATCACCATCACTTTTTTCGGCGAATGTGTTTGTTTCACCACGCGCTCACCCTCATAGCCTGCACGTGGATTCGCAAGACAGAACACCGGCTTCGCGCTGAAAAGCTGATCGGTGCACCCCTGCGAGCAGGCGATACAGGGCGTAATCTCTTCTACCCGCCCGCTTTTCGCTTTTTCCGGCCAGTATGGATCGGCGATGAGAACTCTTCCGAGATTTACCATATCGGCGATGCCGTCTTTTATGATTTGTTCAGCCAGATACGGATCGGAAATTCTGTTCGATGCAATTACCGGCACCTTCACCGCCTGTTTGATGTTGAGCGCAAGATAGGAATACACCCCACGGGGAAGTTCCATGGGCAGCTGCGGAATGCGAGACTCGTGCCATCCGCCGGTGACATTGATGAGGTCCACACCGGCTTTTTCGTACACCTGTGCAATCGCACGCGTATCCTCGTCCGTATTGCTGCCGGGAACAAAATCGTTACCTGCCATGCGTATCGAAATGGGATAATCAGATCCCAGACGTTTACGCATCATCTCGATGATTTCGCGCGGAAAACGCGTGCGGTTTTCAAAGCTTCCCCCGTATTCATCGGTGCGCTTGTTGGTCAGCGGTGAAAGAAATTGAGTGATGAGATATCCCGCCGAGCCGATTATTTCAACACCGTCAAAGCCCGCCTCTTTCGCGCGCGCGGCGGCATCCACGAAGCTCTGCTGAACTTTTTTAATATCTTCAATTGTCATCTCGCGTGGCATTGTTTTGTTGTAATTCGAAAAGACAGCAGAAGGAGCGATGGGATCATCCCCGCCCATGAGCTTTGAATACGAATATGCTCCTGCATGAAAAAGCTGAACCCATGCACGCGCACCTTCATCCTTAATCATCTTTGTTAAAACCTTGAAATCGCCAATCGCCTCATCGGTGCCGATCTGAAGAGCAACCGGACCGCTTCCCACAAAATCAAAACCTACCGGCCCCACGGTGACAATTCCTGCACCGCCGCGGGCGCGTTCCCGGTAGAAATTCCGGTATCTGTCATTGAGCTTTCCGTCCAGTGAATACAGAAGGCCAAGCGATGGATAGGCGATCCTGTTTTTAATTTCCGTTTTGTTGATGGTGATGGGGCTGAAAAGCATCTGGAACATACGCGACACTCCTATAAAAATTTTTGTATTCATCATAACGACAGTAAAATTCCATAAAAGGCAGTTTCATTTACACATTTCCCGCATCTCGATTCGCGCTGGAAGACATATTTTCAATTCCTCTTCCCACGGCGTCGGCCATGAATTTTCGAAAATCAGCATCTCTAATTTCGAGCGCATCGAAAACACCCATTTTTTTATACTGAATCATGCCTTCGGTAATTGCCGCCAGAAAAAGAGAAAGAAGAACCGGATTAATTTTTCTAAACGCGCCCTGCGCAATTCCCATCTCAAAGGTTTCCGATGTAATCTGGATAAGTTCTAAAATTTTTTTAATATATTCATCATCGGGCTTTTTTGAGTAGTCCGCCTTGTATTCCATGATGATATTATAGTAATCGCGGTGATTTTCGTAATATTCAAGATAGGAATCATAGATCGAAATGAGCTTCTGATTCACGGTTTTGCGACCCGCTATACCGGCTTTGAATTTAGAGATAAGCAGGTCAACCGCTTCATTGCATATGGTCCTGTAAATTTCCTTTTTATTTTTAAAATGAAAATAGATTGCGCCGGTAGTGAGCTTCGCGCTTTTGGCGATGGCGCGAATAGAAATGCCATTATAGCCATATCGCGGGAGAAGCTTTCGCGCCGTCTTTAGTATTTTTTCCCTGTTATTCCTTCGCATTGTCCAAAAGCACGCGTTTAATAAATCAATTCTTCAATTAAATTATTCGTGTTGACAACATAACAGTGTTATGTTTTATTGTCAAGCATATTTGCCGAGAGGCCGGGCAGAATATTCTTCTCACTGCCAGGACGCGGCCTAAGATATATCATACTAAAGTACCGGAGGATAATATGAATACCGCACTCACCCGCATGTTCAATGTTCAATACCCCATCATCTGCGGAGCAATGATGTGGATCTGCAAGGAAGAATTCTGCGCCGCAATTTCGAATGCGGGAGGAATGGGCAACCTCACCGCCGCCAATTATCCAACAGAAGAAGAATTTCGAAGCGCAATCCGCAAAACGCGAACACTTACCGACAGGCCATTTATGGTCAACGTAACCATTCTCCCGTCGGTGCATGTGACAGGCGAGCATCATAAGATGTATTTACGTGTGTGCGCGGAAGAAAAAGTGGCAGGAATGGAAATATCCGGATCGCCTATCGATAAATCGTGCGGGATGGAATACATTGAGATGCTGAAAAAAGCGGGAGTAAAGCTTTTTCATAAAGTCGGGTCAGTGCGCCACGCCGTGCACGCGGAAAAGGTTGGCTACGACGGCATCTATGCAGCAGGCATCGAAGAGGGCGGGCATCCGCTGAACGATGATGTCACCACCATGGTGCTCACCCCCCGGATTGTTGAATCGGTGAAAATTCCTGTGGTGACAGTCGGCGGTATCGCCGATGGAAGAAGCATGGCCGCCGCCCTCACACTGGGCGCTGAAGGCGTGATGATGGCAAGTCGCTTCATGGCAACGAAAGAATGCCCCATTCATGACAACATCAAGCAGGAAATCATAAAACGTCACGAACATGAAACCACTCTCATTTGCAAATCAATTGGACTCCAGGGGCGCGCATTGAAAAACAAAACAGTTGAAGAAGTACTTAAACTCGAAGCGCAGAGATGTTCCATAATGGACCTAATTCCTCTTATTTCGGGAAAACGCGTTGCGGAAGCATGGGAAACCGGCAATGTGGACATTGCGCCAATGATGGTGGGGCAATCCATCGGTCTCATTCGTGATATCCCGACGGTAAAAGAACTTCTCGAACGCATGGTCAGGGAAGCACAAGTTCATCTGCAAAAGGCGCAGGAGCGCTTTGCATAATCCGTACAAAAATTGTTTTGAATCAAAAAAAAAGTTGCCATCACAGCAAATTTTTTTTATATTTAATTTCACCATTGCGCAAATAAGAATATTACCTAATCATTCACTCAAGAGGATTAGGAATTAGAAAGATTATTTCAAGGAGGTCGTAGGAATGAAAAAAGCTCTCTTCGTTGTTGCGCTTGTGCTGGCCGGAGGACTCATTGCGTTTGCAGCAAACTATACCGTTAGTGGCATGTCGTTTAACGGGTATATGACCGGCCCCGGGGATACCGATTGGCTCACGCTCGGAGGACAGGAAGGAACCAATCCAAATATATGCCTTTCCCATCAACCGGGGGTTGATTTCGACATTGAAATATACAACGACGGGCAGATGGTATGTCGCAATGATGGGATGGAAACTTTTTCCTGCTGCCGCGCCTACACTCCCGGCCGCGTACAGGTAAAGGTATGGTCCCACTCTGGAAGTGGCAACTACAGCGTAATTATCAATCAATAGAGAAAGAGAATTTTTATCATCAAGTAGGCAGGGGCTTACGCCCCCCGCCGGGTGCACACATAAAGAGGGGCTGTCTGATTATTACAGCCCCTCTTCTGAAAATAATTCTCTCGGAAAACAATATCACTTTAATTTCTTTTCCACCTGTTTTGCAACTTCGTGTGCTTCTTTAATAATTCTCTCAATGACATCTTTCACCTTGGGCGTGTCCTTGATTATGCCGGTGATCTGTCCCAGAGGAAGAATACCATTTATATTGTCTCCGTCCATGGTACCCACTTCAAATGCTTTGAAACCGGTGGCCATCCGCGCCATTTGAATGGCTGTTTTCGGTCCAGCCAGCATGATACCTAAAAAAATTTTCCCCCATGGAAGGCCGAGCAGGTTTGCGATTTTTCTTGAAAGGAAAAGCGCACTCAACGGATTGAGCCATCGTTTTATCAATCGCCTTGCGCCCCTGGTATCTGCCATCCGCGCGGGTAATCCGTCGAATTTATCGGTATAGATTGTATCAAACGCAGAAAGCTCAATGCTGAGTTTCTTCTGAAGTTCATGAACCGGACTCTCGACGGTATTCATAAACCGCGTTCCCATCGAAATTCCTTCCGCCCCGAGCGCAAAAGCGGTAAGCAGTCCGCGCCCATCGGCAAATCCGCCGGCTGCAATTACCGGAATATTCACCGCATCGACAATCTGAGGAACAAGCGCAAGTGATGTCACTGCGCCGCCGTGTCCGGCTGCTTCATAGCCGGTGACGATAAGCGCATCGGCACCGTCGCGCTGTGCGGCAAGGGCATGCTTGAGTGTGGTAACCGTTGCTATCACCACGCCCCCATACTTGTGGACTTCCTTTGAAAGCCAATCGCCCTTTCCAAGTGAATAGTTCACAACAGGGACTTTTTCTTCAATGATAACTTTCGCGTTTTTTTCCGAGCCGGGAAAATAGAAGGTCACATTCGCCGCAAAAGGCTTTTTGGTGAGCGTACGCGTTCTCTGGATGTATTCGCGCGTCTGTTCGGGCTTGAGAACCCCGGTGGCAAGAATTCCGCAGCCGCCCGCATTGGAAACCGCGGCAACCAGCTCGGGCACGCTGATCCAGCTCATTCCCGAAAGAATGATGGGATATTTTACTTTCAACAGCTCAGTGATGCGTGTCTTCATGTATTTCACCTCAATTCATTTTTTCTGATTTAAAGGCATCAGCAGCCCCAAAAAGCCATTAAAATTTATTGCAAAACAACGCAAGGAGGGCATTCACGCGTACTAAAACATAAAACTCTGCTCCTCAAAGCATAGTAAAACATCGAGCCGGTTAAACCCCTCCTACTCTGCCCAAATACCATCAGTCGGAAACCATGAGGAAAAGTTTCTCGACATACTCTGGGTCTTCTTTTTCCATTATTTCCACAATCTGCTTGTGCATCCGCTTTTTCATTTCGCCAAAAATGCCACGCTTTTTCTGGAATGTTTTCGCAAATAGGATTGATTCTTTCATGAGCTCATCGCGATCGGCGCATGCTTTGATGATGACGCGCTCTTTTTCGAGTTCGGCGGCAGTCACACGCCTTCCGGTGAATTTCCATTCATAAAATGCATGCTGAGGCACAGCTTTTCTTACCCATGCTATCATGCCAGGCAGAAATGGAATGCCGAGGTCAACTTCCGGAAAGCAAAAAAATCCCCGATCCGCGCGCATAAAACGAAAATCGCAGGCGCAGGATAGGATCGCACCGTTGCCGAAGGCGTGTCCGTTTATGGCCGCAATCACCGGAACGGGATAGAGAAGAAGAGTGCGGAACACATCGTTCATTCTGTACATGAAATCCTTAATAGCCTGAAAATCTTTTGCCTGGAAGCGCTCCATCAGCCACTGGACATCCACACCCAGGCAGAAGTTCTTTTCATCGCTTGAGGTGAGAATAAGCGCATGAACGCTTTTATCGGCAATTATCTCATCAAGATTCTTCATCATTTCGTTGGCAAAGTTGAGATTGTTGCGGTTTTCGCCCGAAGTCATACTGAGAATTGCAACAGTTTCATCCTTTTTCCATTCCGCTAACGCCATACCAGCCTCCAGTGTTGAAAAATTTCTTCGGGATCAGCAGAATAATCAATATTCAAACAAAGCCCTGCACTGTCAAGCAAACGCCATTTTCTTTACACAAATTCTTACAGCGATCTAAGGAATGAAACAATTTCCGAAGCCATTCGTTCGGTGGTATTGGGCGAAAGAATGTCTCCCGCAATGACATGCTGAGACTCATCCACTGAATCAGTCACCTCAAGCAGTTTTTTTCTGGCTGAGGAAGCTTCTGCGAACCGCTGTTTCGCCAGAGTATAGCTTACCACTTTGTCTTTCGGTGAGAGAATCATCAACAGGGGCAGCGAAAAGCGATGAAAATCAAGTTCACCCACCATACCCACAAGGCCCATCATCGTCACGGTTACCTCGGTGGGCTGTTTCCAGCTCCAGTACTTCGCCTGCCGGTCATTCTGCGGCTTCCATGTCCGGTACTCCCCGATGATGAGATGCGCAAGCTGTTTTCCCCACGGCCATGTCATGATGCGTGCTTCTTTACGGGCAGGATAAAAATTCGGTGAAATCATCACTGCCGCAAGGATATTATCGGTGCTCTGGGTGATCCCATACCATGCCGTCAGCGTCCCGCCTGTAGAAGTCGATACCGCCACTACTTTCTCGCCTATGCGCCTGCCAACCTCAATCGCTTCCGCAGTATCGACAAGCCAGTCGTTGACCGTTATGCCCTTAAGCGCGTCGGCCGGACGCCCATGACCGCGAAGGCGCGTGTAGAAGAGATTCGCGCCAAGTTTCTTTGCAACAATATCGCACAGCGGCGCAACCTCCTGACGCGTGGCGCTAAAACCATGAAGATACACAAGCGAAAGAGGTGTTTTATTTTTCTTTGCAGGATTGTCCCACACAATTGTTTTTTCAGCACCCGGTGTGATGTCCGCAAATCTCGCCTCAGATTGTTTTACAAAGGCTTCAATATCCGCAGGAATGGAAATGGGCGGTACAGAAGTATCAACCTTCACGCGCGGTCCCAGGAAAACAGCAAGAATCAGCACAACGAGGATAATAAAAAATATTTTCTTCTTCATAACCGACCTCCGAACTAGTGGATTGAATATGTGATAGATGTATAAGGAAAAACAAATATAAAACGATAACGATTCAAATAGTAAAATCAGGAATAAATCAAGAACTTTTTTTTCGAAAATCAAGCCACGACAATGGGTACACACTGGCCGCTCTGTGCAGGTCGCAAGTGCATCAGCCACAAACTAATCGGGGTCACACAGGACAGATTCCCTTGCTCTGATTATAATGACCCTTAAAACCTACACATGAAATACACATTGATAGGGTGAGTTTCTCCTGAGAAAACAACAAAACAGGAGATTTGGAATCGGAGCTCATATAATGGTACCATTCAAAATGCTATTAGTTTATAAGATGAACGCCTTCGTGATCTCTAAGTCTCCCAGAATATTTACCAAAAATTCGGTCACCTGTTATTCGGGCAATAAACCAGCAAAAGATTGTTTTATCGATCCCAAGGAATGCCTCCTTAATACATACCTTCGATCAGTGCCCTTTACGCGTTTTTGTGACCTCTCATATAATGATAATTCAATGCGACACAGCTTCCCTTGATGCAGAACTATTTTTTACAAATATGACACACCTTGTTTTTAATGCATTGTATTCTTTTTCTATATTAGTTTTATTTCAGGCTCTTTTGATCAGCTTTTTTACAGAAACGTCAAAAAAATTTTATCTTTTGGCTAATTCAATCGTATTAATAAGTAGAAGGACATATTTTTATAGGAGGCCATGATGTATATCGACACAACCTATGT
>DYLV01000132.1 GCA_020721925.1 Leptospira biflexa | reverse complement strand
CGCTATTTCGTGGGCGCAAAATAACCTCCCCACTCCAGACCCTTCTGCCCGCGATAATCGATCGAGATATGAAGATCCGACCACCAGCCTCTGAATGCGGGCAATTTATAGCTTCGGTACATCACCAGATAGCGATATTCCTCGGCATTTCGGATCTTATCGTAAAGGCCTCTTAACCCTTCAATATCGGATGATCTGAGATGCGCACCGCCCGTCTCGCGCGCAATTCTGGCAAGTTCGGGATGAATGTTTTTAAACGTCACCACATAGATCGGCACATAATGGCTCCTGGCAAAATTGATGATATAATCGGATGAGTATTTTTTAAAAGAAAATGGGGTATCCGCTCCATCGGTGAACATAACCACCCCGCGCCGATTGAGCCTGGGGACAAGATCGCACACCGCATTGTAGAGTACATTTCCGAAATCGCTTTCATGGCGATATTCTCTCTCGGCAATTGCCTTTAGCGATCTTCTCCGGCTCCAATCGAAGTCATTCCCCATCCAGAAATCGCGGTTAAAATTCATAATCTTGATGCGATCGTTGGTGCGCATTTTGCGGAGGATAAATTCCGATGCCCAGGGAATATCGTCATGATGCTCCCCTGCCGACTTCGAACGATCGACACAGAGGACAATCGATGCGGAAGGATGGAGGGTTTTGAGATAATCGACTGAAAGGCGCGACACCTTCATTCCGTCTTCTGTGACGCGGAAATTGTCCTTCTTCAGCCCGAGCACCGGACTTCCCCCTCTGCCCCGTACGTTGCAGTAGACGGCCACAACCGGGTATTGCCGTGTGTCCACCGAAGTGATTTCAATATCCAGATTGGTATACTGCATCCTCGGTGGCGTGAATAATATTGCACGCTCATGGGCATAATCGAGCGAAATTAAAACCCCATCACGATCGTAGACCGATGCATACAATGAACCAAATCTCCGTTCACCATTATGCCACTCCGTGAACCATTCGCCGGTTTCTTTCGCGATGTCATAAAAGAGAAGTCCTCTTTCCTCGTCGGAAACCAGCACATAGGGCGATTTGAAGCTCAACCCCCTCGGTCTGGACATCTTCGGCAGAGTGATATTTTTTATGAAATTTCCGGAATCATCGAAAAGTGCGATTCTTTTGTTTCCCGTATCAGTAACATATACGATATTGTTTTCCACCACCGCATCAGTTGGCGAATCAAGCTCGCCTTCGTAATCGCCCTCTTCGCCGAATTTCAAAATGAGCTTGCCTTTCTGATCGAATTTCTGCACGCGGTCATTTCCGCTGTCGACCACATAGATGTTTCCGACGGAATCGAAGCAGACGCCCTCTGGTCCGTGGAACAGGCCATCCGAATTTCCGCTTCCTCCGAACATAAACAGGGTCCGAAATGATTTTGTCAGCACATACACCCGGTCGCGCGCGAAATCGGTGACGGCGATTTTGCCCTTCTGATAATCAATGCCGAATAATTTGCTTTTCAGCGTGGGAGCATAGGAAGTAATTCCCTTCCCGTTGGGATCAATTTTTACGATTTTTCCGAGCGAAAAAGAAGTAATATATATGTTCTTCTCTTCATCGACAGCACAATCGACAGGATTTGGAAAGCGGTAGCCTGTGAGCAATCTGGACACTATCTCGCCGCTCATCACCAGCTCATCGGGGCGCTCCTCTCCGCCCACTCCCCCTTTGCGAAAACGGAGCGTGTCGATCTTATTGCGGATCGCGACGTTTCCCGGATTTAGATTTAGAAGCGATTCCCATTCCCGAAGCGCTTCGTCGATAAATCCCGCGAAGCGGTATGAGCGGGCAAGAAACTCCCGTGCAGTGTGATAATCAGGATATGCCGACACCGCATTTCTGAAAAACTCAACCGCCGCAAGATACTGACGTTTGTTGAAATGGATCATGCCTTTGCGGAAATGATCCTTCGCGCGCTCGAAACGCACCGCATCGCTCGAAAAGGGGAACGACCATACAGGAGATTGTGATCCAACGACAAAGAGAACAACCAACAAAAGCGGCATGATGTACATTCGGTTGCGTTTCAATAGTGCGCCTCCCCGAAGGAGAGTATTTATGAGTAATGGGGTTATCCTCTATTATTAATCGACCACTTCACCTTTGCAATAAAAGCTTTTTCAGAAATTGCCCTGTGTATGATTTTTTAACGCAGGCAATTTCTTCAGGCGTTCCCTCGGCGACAATCTCTCCGCCCGCATCTCCACCTTCGGGCCCAAGGTCCAAAACCCAGTCCGCGGTCTTGATCACATCCAGATTGTGTTCAATTACAATAACCGTATTCCCCTTATCCACAAGCGAGTTTAAAACTTCAAGCAGTTTTTGTACATCGCCGAAATGAAGACCTGTAGTGGGCTCGTCCAGAATATACAATGTCTTCCCCGTCGCACGGCGGGAGAGCTCGGTGGCAAGCTTTACCCTCTGAGCTTCACCGCC
This sequence comes from Leptospira biflexa, assembly GCA_020721925.1. Taxonomy (GTDB): domain Bacteria; phylum Spirochaetota; class UBA4802; order UBA4802; family JAGODF01; genus DYLV01. The sequence continues at coordinate 5,315 of DYLV01000132.1, read as the reverse complement.
GGAAAGCATGGTGGCCGGTTGGCCGAGTTTGATATATGAAAGGCCGACGCGATTGATCGTATCGAGTTTTGTGCGTATGGCAGGAATATTCGCGAAAAAATCACCCGCTTCCGCCGCCGTCATCTCGAGGACTTCGTAGATGTTTTTCCCTTTATAGCGCACTTCCAGAGTTTCGTGATTGTATCGTTTGCCCTTGCACACCTCGCAGGCGATGTACACATCCGGGAGAAAATTCATCTCGATGCGCTTTATGCCGTCTCCTTCACATGCTTCACATCGGCCTCCGGGGACATTAAACGAGAAGCGGCCCGCCTTGTAGCCCCGCACCCTCGAATCCGGGAGAGCGGCAAAAAGTTCTCTGATTGGCGTAAATACTCCCGTGTACGTCGCCGGATTGGAGCGGGGTGTGCGCCCTATGGGAGACTGATCGATGTCGATGACCTTATCGATTTCTTCGATACCGACAATCCGGTCAAATTCACCCGGGACATCCCGCGATTTCATCACAAGGCTGGAAAGCGCTTTGTAAAGTATTTCAATGAGAAGCGTCGATTTCCCGGAGCCCGATACGCCGGTAACACAGCAAAGAACGCCAAGAGGAAAGCGCACCGTGATGTTTTTGAGATTGTGTTCCCGGGCTCCTTCCACAATAAGAAATCCGCGGGGTGTGCGCCTTGCCGAAGGCAGAGGAATTGATTTTTTTCCTGCGAGATATAACCCCGTGAGAGACTTTGAATTTGCTTCAATTTCCCTCGGGGTCCCCACCGCGACGATATATCCTCCCTCTTCGCCAGCTTTAGGGCCCAGATCCACCACATAGTCCGATTCGCGGATGGTTTCTTCATCATGCTCAACCACAAGAACCGTATTGCCTAAATCGCGCAGGCGCTTGAGCGTATCCAGGAGCTTCCGATTGTCCCGCTGATGAAGCCCGATGCTCGGTTCATCCAGAATATAGAGAACTCCCATAAGCTGTGAACCTATTTGGGTGGCAAGCCGAATGCGCTGGGATTCTCCGCCTGAGAGGGTTCCTGCGGCACGGTCAAGTGTGAGATATTCAATACCCACATCGCACAGGAACGTGAGCCGCGATTTTATTTCCTTTAAAATCTGGTGGGCAATTTTCATCGAAGTATCATCCATGGCCATCGCAGAGAAAAAATCGAAGGCACCCCCTATGGAAAGCGCAGTGATCTCATCAATTGATTTTCCGGCAACACGCACCGCAAGCGCTTCCTTCCTGAGCCTCTTGCCACCGCACGCATGACATGTTTTATTCGACATGTAGCGTTCCATCCACTCGCGCATGCCTTCCGATTTTGTTTCCCGATAGCGGCGCTCGAGATTGGGAATCACCCCTTCGAACGGCTTCTCGAATCGATATTCTCCACCATTCCGCCGGATATCATAATGGATCTTTTTTTCTCCGGAACCATAGAGAATGATTTCTTTTATTGATTTCGGCAGTTTTCGCCAGGGAAGATTCGCATCGAACTTAAGGCTTTGCGCAAGTGCATCGATCTGCTCAACATACCAGTAGCTCGTGCTCTTCCCCCATACGTCGAGTACCCCGTTGCGAAGCGATTTGTTGGGATCGGAAACGATGAGTTCCGGATCAAACTGCAAAATTACCCCCAGACCATTGCACACCGGACATGCCCCATGAGGGCTGTTGAAAGAAAACATCCGGGGGGATAACTCCGGAAGCGAAACGCCACAATCCGGGCAGGACAGTTTCGTCGAGAAAAGCGTCTCATCATCATCGATATGAATCACCACAAGCCCTTCGGCAAGCTCAATTGCAGTCTCAAGCGATTCCGCCAGCCTCGAGCGAATTCCCTCCTTCACAATAAGCCTGTCGACGACTATCTCGATATTGTGCTTCTTATTTTTTTCAAGCTTAATCGGGTCATCGATTGAAAGAATTTCGCCGTTGACGCGGATGCGCACAAAACCTTTTTTTCTTGCGAGCGCGACAATGTCCTGATGCTCGCCTTTCCTTCCGCGCACCACGGGCGCATATATCTGAATTTTTGTTCCTTCCCTAACGGTGAGCACCGTTTCCACAATCTGATCGATAGACTGAGAAGATATTTTTTTCCCGCACACATGGCAGTATGGTACTCCCACCCGCGCAAAAAGAAGGCGAAGATAATCATATATTTCCGTGACCGTCCCAACTGTTGATCGGGGATTTCTGTGAGTTGTTTTTTGTTCAATGGATATGGCCGGAGATAGCCCCTCAATGAAATCGACATCGGGCTTCTCCATAAGACCTAAGAACTGGCGGGCATAGGCCGAAAGCGACTCCACATACCGCCTCTGTCCCTCAGCATAGATGGTATCGAATGCAAGTGATGATTTACCCGAACCAGAAAGCCCGGTAATTACCACCAACCGGTCTCGCGGTATATCGACGGAGATATTTTTGAGATTGTGTTCCCTCGCCCCTTTGATGCAAATAAACTGGGCGCTCATATTATGCTAATGTTTACCGATCCGCACATTGGGCAGATAACATCATGCTCGTCGTCGTAATCGTCTAAGACTTCCTTGCGCTTTATTATAACATCTTCCCATCGATAATCGCAATCCTCGCAGGCGTAGCTCACCTCAATTTTACGTTCCGATTCCCGCGCCGCGACCTGGCCTTCCTCGTCGCTCTCTTCATCGACTTCACGCTCGGAATCTTCATCGTTGGCGCCTTCTTCGTCCTCTAACTCTTCTTCATCGACTACTTCTTCCTCGTCGATAAGCTCTTCGTCGAAGTGCTCTTCGTAATATTCATCCTCGTACACTTCGTCTTCGTAATCCCTTTCGTATCCGATTGCCATTGAACCACCCAAAGCTTACAAACTTGATAAACAAACCCTATAGTGTTAGCCACTACAAAAACCGCCTATGGTTTGTCAATACAAATCCCGCACATAATCCCTGTGCCCTTTTCAATCCTCCTTATTGTTAAAATACTATTTTTACGAGAATCGGCAAATAAAAAATTCTGAAAGTTGAATAAAATCCGAAAAAATATTTTTACCGAATATTTTTTCATTGCATCGATACTGAATTTTTATAGTTTTATCCCTACAAAAGGAGTTGCCGCCGACATTGATAAAAATTTCTTGCAAAAAAACCGTGTAGTATTTCATCAAGAATTACATGAAATTCATATAAAAAATGGAAAAAGGCATGAAATTTGTCACAGGAGAAAAATTACCCCAAATTAAAAAAGACGACACAGTGGTCGCCATGATGACCGAAGAGGGGGCAGCAGCGTCGGCGATACATTTCCCCCCTGAAATATCTTTTACAAGCGACTTCTTCAGTTTCGCTTCATTCAAGGGTAAAATCGGCGAGGTGCTCTTCATGCCGATGAAAGACCACCCATCGGTGATTCTCTGCGGACTTGGTAAAAACCGGGACGTCTCTCGAGAAACAATTCGAAATTCCTGCGCACACATAATCGCCGAATGTCAGAAGCGAAATATCCATTCCATCCATTGCTGCATTCCAACAATTACCCCGCTCGCTGCGGAAGAGGTATTTTCGTCTGTTGCAGAAGGCCTGTATTTAAGCAATTATTCTTTTTCAAAATACAAGTCCTCGAAAGATAACGAAAACAGGCTCGCAAAAGTCTTTCTCCGGGGCAAAGGGGATTATACCGATATCATCGCCCGCGAGACAGAGATCATCTGCCGCTGTGCACTGGAATGCAGGGACATGGTGAATGAATCGAGTGACCGCTGCACCCCAAAAGATTTCGCCGACAAAGCAAAAAAAATTTCGCACAAGTTCAACCTGCGCTGTACCATCATGGATGAAAAGGAAATTGAAAAGAAAGGCATGGGCCTGCTTTCCGCGGTGGGACGCAGCAGTCCAAATCCTCCCCGATTCGTGATTGTGCGCTATAGAGGGGATCAGAAATCTTCAAAGAGCATCGCGCTGGTGGGGAAAGGCATCACCTTCGATTCCGGCGGTCTGAATTTGTAAACATCAGGCAATATCGAAACCATGCGCAGCGACATGGCGGGAGCAGCGGCATGTCTGTATGCAATGAAAGCGGTAGCAGAGCTCGGCCTGAAAAAAAACGTGGTGGCAATTATGCCACTTGCTGAAAATATGCCAGGCGGCGCTTCCTACCGCCCCGGCGATATCTATCGGGCATACAATGGCAAAACTGTTGAGATCGGCAACACCGATGCCGAAGGCCGTCTCATTCTTGCCGATGCGCTTGCCTATACTGCCGAAAATATCAAACCGGACTATATGGTTGACATTGCAACTCTCACGGGTGCCTGCATCATCAGCCTGGGAGAAGCAATCGCGGGACTGCTGACACCCGATGAAAGCCTTGCGCAGCTATTATTTGATGCGGGCGAAAAAACGGGCGAAAAGGTGTGGCGTCTGCCCCTGGCCAAAGAGTACGAAGAAGACCTCAAATCCGATTTTGCAGATTTAAACAATGTTGCATCAGGGCGCAAGGCGGGCACCATCATGGGCGCGCTTTTTCTGAAAAACTTCATCGGAACTACTGCGTGGGCGCATATTGATATTGCAGGCCCATCCTGGTTTACGAAAAAGCGCGGTTATAGACCCAAAAATGCAACCGGCTTCGGCGTGCGCCTGCTTGTGGAGTGGTTGAAAAATTGTCCGCCGTCGTTCATGGAGTAACACAAGCAAGGGATTAGCAGAGGATCTTTCACGCGAACGCAAAGCTTTATGATTTCTTTGATACAAGGCAATTTTCCTCTCCAAACAATAATGCGTCCGTGATACCCTTGCCTGGGGCAACTCGTGAGTGCGGCAAAAGAACCGATCGTTCAACACGCGCATCTTTCCCCACGCATGCATGTTCTCCAATAATCGAATCTTCAACGAAAGCATCAGGATGCACAACTGCGGAAGTGGCCTGTAGATGTACCGCAATCGCGAGGCAGGAAAGCTGTCCTGCCACCGTATCTATGTGCCGCATCAAATTCATGTTCGCCCGATACAGCGCCCCGGCAGTTCCAATATCGTACCAGTAGCCGCTATGCACAAAATAATTCAATTCATTCTGTTTAATAAACTCAATATAGGCGGTATAGACAATGCTTGAAAATTCCGGCACAAGATAATCGAATATTTCTGGGCTCAACACGGCCGCGCCGGTGTAGACAAATCCCGAATCGAGACCGCTTCCAAGAAAATTTTTAAAATCAGCCACCCGATCACCTCTCACCCCAACAGCTCCTATTAAACCCGATTGCGCATGCGGATACAGCACCACTGTAGCTTTCGATTTTTTCCCCCTATGAAAAGCAAGAAGCGCATCG
>DYLV01000131.1 GCA_020721925.1 Leptospira biflexa | reverse complement strand
TATATCCCTGAAACTGCGGAGACCATCAAAGCGATACACCGGCCGATTGTGATCATCACCTCCAACAGCGAGAAGGAACTGCCCGATCCGTTTTTGCGCCGCTGTGTGTTTCATTACATCGAATTTCCCGACGAGAACCTCATGGAGGAGATTGTGCACGTCCACTATCCTGATCTGGATAAAAAATTGCTTCGCGAGTGCCTGAAAAAATTCTACTGGTTGCGCGAGTTTGATCAGCTTCGAAAAAAACCTTCCACCAGCGAGCTCATTGACTGGATACAGGCGCTTCTTGCAGGAGGCATATCGCCGAAAACCGTGGAAAACGAGCTTCCCTTCCTTGGAGCGCTTCTCAAGAAAAAAGAAGACATGGATCTGGTGACCGGTTCGCCGAAAAATCATTACGGCTATAACTCGAGTTCGAGAACATCTCGCAATGTTTATTGATTTTTTCTACAACCTGAAAGCCAATGGAGTTCCGGTGTCGCTGCACGAATGGCTGACGCTCCATCAGGCGCTTGCGCTCAATCTCAACGATTGCAGCCTCACACAGTTTTATTACATGGCGCGCGCCATTCTGGTTAAAAATGAAATTCACTTCGATCGCTACGACATCGCCTTTCTCGATACCTTCAAGGATATTGAAACCACCGATGAGATGCTTGAAAAAATTCTTGAGGGATTAAAAAAAGTAAAGGAACTCAAACTTTCAGAAGAGGAGAAGCGGCAAATCGAGGAACTCGACTTAGATCAGGTGCTGAAAAATTTCGAGGAGCAGCTCCGCCAGGGACACTATAAAAACCATGTAGGAGGAAACAAAGCTATAGGTACTGGCGGCCGCTCGACGCAGGGCGCATGGGGCTACAATCCTGCAGGCATTCGCATCGGTCAGGGAGAATCGCGCCATCACAGGGCTGTTCAGATTGCAGAAAAGCGTAGTTTCCAGAATTATTCCAACAACATCACGCTCGATACGCGGCAGATGCGCGTGGCGCTTTCGCATCTTCGCTCACTTCTTCCCATCGCGCCTGAGGAAAAGCTCGATCTTGAAAACACCATCGATGCCACCTGCAAGAATGCCGGAGAACTCGAGTTTGTCTGGCAAAACAAGGAGAAAAAAGCCTCGAAGGTGATGTTGCTCATGGATGTGGGCGGTTCCATGACACCGTATTCAAGCCTTGTGGAGCTGCTGTTCTCCGCTGCATCTTCGCAGATAAACCGGTTCAAGCATTATTATTTTCACAATTGCATCTATCAGGATCTGTGGACCGACATTGAACGACGCGAGTCTATTTCCACGCAGGAAATGCTTCGAAACGAGGATGATGAGTATAAAGTTATCCTCGTGGGCGATGCCGAAATGGCGCCGTCGGAACTCACATGGCGAAACGGCGCAATCGATTACTGGTATCATAACGACATTCCCGGCATCGTCTGGCTTCAGCGCATCCGCGATAAGTTCAAGGATTCGGTCTGGCTCAATCCCCTCCCTTCCCGATCGTGGGATTTTATTCACACTGCACGACTCATACGCGAAATTTTCCCCATGTTTGAACTGACGCTTGAAGGACTCGATGATGCGGTGCGACATCTCATGAAAAGCGCGGGGAAGGTGTATTTCTGAATTTTAATTTTCCAAAAAAATATTTGACATAATCCCCCCGATCATCACAGCCTCTTTCATAACATGAGTGGTTTACAGCGTAAAGATTTGCTCGATATCGAATCACTGTCGGTTGATGAAATCAAGCTGATTTGTGAGTCGGCAAAATATTTCAAAGACCTTTTTACCCGTTCGGTAAAAACCGTACCGGTACTCAGAGGCAAAACAGTCTGCCTCCTTTTTTATGAGCCTTCAACCCGCACGCGCATCAGTTTCGAGCTTGCCGCGAAGCGGCTTTCGGCTGACCTCATCAATATTTCTGTGCAGACCTCAAGTGTGGTAAAGGGGGAATCCCTCATCGACACCGTGCATACTCTTGAGGCCATGAAGGCCGATATTATTGTCATGCGTCATGCGGTGTCTCTGGCACCGCATTTTTTATCTCGCAACATAAAATCATCGGTCATCAACGCAGGCGACGGCTTCCATGCGCACCCCACTCAGGCACTTCTGGATGCGTACTCCCTTATGGAGAAGAGAGGAAACATCGAAGGGTTGCATATCGGCATCATCGGCGATATTCTCCATTCCCGTGTTGCGCGCTCCGATATAAGCGTGTTTAAAATGCTGGGTGCAAAAGTGACGCTTTGCGGGCCTCCCACGCTTGTGCCCGATGAGTTCAAACAGTATGGCGTTGAGATTGCGTACGATCTGGACGAAATTTTGCCCGATTTAGACGCAATTCAGATGCTCCGCATACAGAAAGAACGGCAAAAGGGCAACATGTTTCCTTCAATACGCGAATACCATAAGCTCTTTGCGCTTACTTCTCAGCGGCTCCAGCGCTGCAAAAAGGATGTTGTCATCATGCATCCCGGTCCCATGAACCGCGGTGTTGAAATCCAGGATGCGGTGGCGGATAGCCCGAGCGCCATCATCAACGAGCAAGTGACCAACGGCGTTGCAGTCCGCATGGCGATCTTCTATCTTCTTGCGGGAGGAGTGCCTCTCGAAGGAATTGCGTAATGGGAATGAAATTGTTAATTCAAAACGGCAGGGTAACTGATCCGGCAAGCGGGTTTGACGATTTTGCGGATGTGATGATACACGGTTCAATCGTTGAAAAAATCGGGAAGAATATTCCGCTTGATGAAGTCCACGAGCGCATCGATGCCGCAGGGTGTGTGGTGCTGCCCGGCCTTATCGATATGCACGTGCACTTTCGAGAACCGGGTAGGGAAGATCAGGAAACAATCATCGGTGGATCGCAGATTGCCGCGAAAAGCGGATTTACCTCGGTCTGCACCATGCCAAATACCACGCCAGTTATCGACAATCAGGCGCTGGTGCGGTTTATTAAGCTTGAAGCAGAAAATGGGCCCATCAATGTATATCCAATCGCTACCATTACCAAAGGAGCTCAGGGAGAAGAAATTTCCGAAATGGGTGAGCTGGTGAAGGCCGGTGCCGTGGGTTTTTCCGATGACGGTAAGCCGGTGATGAACTCGCTGGTGATGCGAAGGGCGCTTGAGTATTCGCGCATGTTCGGTCGCCCCATCATCTCGCACGCAGAGGATCTTGCCCTCTCCGAGGAAGGTATAATAAACGAAGGGCAGAATTCGGTGTTGCTTGGACTGAAAGGTATCCCACGCGAGGCCGAGGAGGTGATGATTTCCCGGGATGTGCTGCTTGCGCGCCTCACTCAAGGGAAATTGCATATAGCCCATGTCTCTTCAGGCGGGTCGGTGGAAATCATCAAACGCGCAAAAGCTGTCGGTATTCGCGTAACCTGTGAAACCGCGCCGCACTATTTTTCACTCACCGATGATGCGGTGGCACAATTCCTTTCAATGGCAAAGATGAATCCGCCGCTTCGCACAGAAGAAGACAGATTGAAGATCATCGAAGGATTGCGCGATGGCACCATCGACGTGATTGCGACCGACCATGCGCCGCATTTGAGCAACGAAAAGATGCAGGAGATTGCCAATGCGCCGTTTGGCATCGTGGGGCTGGAAACCGCTGTGCCGCTGGTGATTACCGAACTTGTAAAGAAGAATCGCTTCTCGGTCGTTGATGCCTTTCGCACGCTCACGGTCAATCCCGCACGGATAATCGGTATCGATGCGGGAACACTTGCCGAGGGCAAAACCGCGGACATAACCATCATCAATCCAGAGAAAAAAGTCATTATTGATGAAGCATTCATTGCCTCGAAGTGCAAAAATACGCCCTTTATCGGTATGGAGCTTTACGGTTCGGTGGAATACACCATCTGCAGCGGAAAAGTTGTGTACAGAAAAACGTGAGCTATTACATCTCCGTGATTCTTTTTATCAAACCGTTTATGCAAGTATATATTCCGGCGTAACCTTCCGCCCGTTTAGGGAATTGCCTGCCACAGTAAGCGCCGTTTCAAGCGCATTTTCGCTTATCACGAAGTGGCAGTTTTGGAGCGGAATTTCTAAGTGGGAAAATTGGGAAGCCTGTGCGGTATGAACCTCACGATTAGTGATGGTATCGGCATTAGTATTCATTTTGGACGTTTTTTTTCTGGTGCATCACGCATAATGAAACACCTGAAGCAGTGTAATGTGCGCGGCTTTAATCGATAGATAAAGCGTGGCTAAAAAACTTCAATCGATCCATAAGGGGGAATGAAAGCATAAAATGAGGCACGAGCTTCACTTCATCCTGCCTTGCGTTCATAGGTATTGAAATATGGCAACGGAAAACACCGATGGTATTTTTATGATGGTACTAAACCGATTTGGCGCAATATTTGCAGGAAATATTTCACAAACTTTGCGTAAAAATACGGAAATGCTTGATTAAAACAACACGGTATATTCTGATGAGAAGAAAAACATTTCGTAAGCAAACGGAGGATCTATGGACCAACAGGTGAAGGAAATGAAAATTGAAATAAAAGTGGACGAAAAGGATGCAACGGGCCATTTCGCAAATTTTGCGAACATTGTCCACTCGCCGGAAGAATTCATTATCGATTATCTTTTTATCAATCCAACGCCGCCGGGTTACGGAAAGCTGGTCTCAAGAATCATTCTCACTCCCCAGCATGCAAAGAGGCTTCTTATGGCGCTTTCGGAAAATATTGGAAAGTATGAAGCGGCGAACGGAGAAATTCGGCTTGCCCCTGCAAATGTGAACGCGAAAACAGTGCAATGAGCTGACTCTTCTTTCGGGTTTTTATGATAACAGGTATTGACATCAGCAATGAGCACCTGAAGAATGTATAAAAGACATCGAAAGGAGGCTGTACGAATTCAGGGGAAGCAAATCATTCTCTTGTGTTACCGGGAACAAAGCTTCCTTGTGCCAATACTGTGGCATCGAGAATTAGAACGCAGGGAGAAGTACATCAATTCAGCGGTCAAAAAGACCCGCTTCATGTAACCCTTCGCCTTGTGGAATACGATAAGGTGTGGGATAGGTATTCGGATGACCGCATACGGCGCGCAGGGAGGACTCTCTATGTGGCAAAAAAAGCGGTCGTAACCGTGTGGAGGCGTACCGATAAATATATATACCGGATAGGTAAGGGAATTAATGATGAGCCCTGAAGAGGAAAAGAAACAGCGTTTCGCGCGATGTGTTGCACTCGAGAGGGAAGGCAGGCTTGAGGAATCGATACGCGAATATGAGAAACTCATTGCCGATCTTGGAGGTGCAAAAGAAATTTTCGTAAACCTGGGCGCAGTTTACGCAAAAAAAGAAAAAATGGACGATGCGATGCGCTGTTTTGAAAGCGCGCACAAATATGGCGAGGATTATATAGTCGATTTCAATATGGGATCTGTCCTGTATAAACAGGGCCATTACAGGGAGGCCATCGTACATTTGCGCCGATGCAAAAGAATAAAAGCGGATTTCGCGCTTGCATCTCTTGTGATGGGCTTGTGCTACAGCCGGCTGAATGAAAAACATGCGGCAAAGCGATGTTTTGAAGAAGTATTGAAATCATGGAAGGATAATGTGGTGGCCCTCACCGCACTCGCAATAATTGCGTTCCAGGAAGGAGAATTTCAAAAGGCGCTTGAATGCACGGATAAAATTGCAGCTGCCGAACCGGAAAATAAAGATATCCTTCATCTGAGAGCAAAAATTCTCTACCGAATGGAGCGCTTCGGTGAATATGCCGATGCGATAAAGGAAATTAAAAAATCTTCAAAGGGATTTAAAAATTTTGATATGTTCATACAATCCATCCCGGTCGATGTGTACACGGACGGATACGGACGAATCGACCAGAAGATCGAGTCGCTTAAGGAAAAGGCAATGGCGGATGGAACGGCTTCAAGCCTCATTTCATTGAGTTTATGTCACCTTTTTAAGGGCGATACCGACCGGGCGATAGATTGCCTGGTAGAGGCGCGGCGACGCGGATTGATGCAATAAATATTCAAAATCGCTTGCCTTTTTTCTCCTTTGCATGGTATTATGATAAAGATAGAAACTGGAGAGGAGTGAGGTATGAAAAAGCCCTTCATTTTGATAATAATCGCTCTCTGCTGTTTTATTTTCGCAATGTCACCCAGCATGGCGCAGGATCCGGTGGTTCACAATCAACGAGGAGTTGAATTCGGAAATCAGAAGGAATTCGATAAAGCACTCTCTGAATTTGATAAAGCGCTCGAACAGTACAATAAAAATTCTGCAAAAGTCTATCATAACAAAGGCTGGGTTCTTGAGCAGGAGAATAAATTCGATGATGCTATCAGACATTATGAAGAAGCCGCACGTCGAAATCCGGGACAGATTGTGTCGCATGAAAGGCTTGGATATCTGTACTATCGCACCGGCAAATACGATAGCGCCGTTCAAACCGGTGAGCATGTCTTGAAAATCGACCCGAAAAATCAAAACGTAATTACCTGGCTCCCCGACGCGTATACGAAACGCCTCCAGCAGAAACAAACACAAAAAATAGCGAAGCAGGAGCCGGCGACAATCGCACCCGTGGAAGATCCCTGCAAGAAGTGCGAGAAGAAAAAAGAGGAACCGGCCAAGCGCCCAATGCTCTATGGAACATATGAAGTTATTTCACGTTTTCCGTATTATTTCACCGGGGAAAAAGACGGCTTTGAATACGAATCCGATCCAGGCTGGGGTTTCAATTTTCCGCATGAGCTTTACCTGAGCTATTCACCAATACCGATGTTAGAGTTCGATGTGCGCGCCGGAAATCCCTATCTTGGCGCAATGTCGCCGAATCTGCTTTCTTTTTCCGAAACCTTTCAGATGATGTATCATTTAGGTTCGTACTATCTCGGCATTGGCTTTATGATTAATCATTATAATGATAGTTTCAACTACGGAGAAAGCAAGGAGATGTATGATTACAAAGGCGGACTCATTTTCGGTGCCAATCATGCAAATTATTCAATGCGTTTTATTTTCTATCCGCGGGAACTGCCCCACGATGGGAAGCAATCCACAGGCCGCACCCTCGATATCGATTACATTGGATATGAGTTCAAATATATTTTTGACCGAAACCTCTCCTTCCATTTGAATCTATCAATGCACGATTTTTACTTCTTCGATCACGATGCGGTCTATTCGAACTACTGGGGATTGTATAAAATTGGCTTCGGCATTTCGCTGACGCAGTACGATAGTGTAACGGAGAGAAAATTTTTGGTAATCACCTTTGATTTTACGCTCAATATTTACCTCATGAACCTGAACAATGATGAACCCTACCGGTTTTTCAATGGACAGGGCTGGTATGGGGCCGATGCCGATAGCTGGTTTGCCGGAAATCCTTTCTCCGGATTCTATGGGACGGGACATGTGTTCTCGCTTCGGTTTGAAGAATGGATTATAAAAAACCTATTCCTCTACCAGAAGATTATTTTCGAACTTGTCGATGCGGAAACGGATCATAATGAGCTTGCGCTGCTTCTGGGGACCGGCGTTTCCTTATGATGACGCAAGCTTTTGCGAAAAAAAGCGAAATACCCCACACGCGGCACGTGAATGCGTCTGAGTGAAACGCAGGCAATTTTAGGCGATGTGATCCATTTTAAGTATTCAATCCAAACTGAAGAATCAACAAGTACCCGGTTCACCTTTTTCTGAGCTTGTTGAGATCAATATTAAGATCAATCCGGAGCGGACGGAGTACGGCCGATTCACCCGCGCTCCGTGCAGTTGCTCACTCA
>DYLV01000130.1 GCA_020721925.1 Leptospira biflexa | reverse complement strand
CCGGCACGTCTTCCGGCAGATTGGAGAGTATTTCGGCTATGGCTTCCGTTCCTCCGGTGGAGGCGCCGATCGCGATGACTGAATCTGAACCGACGCGCGAAATCAATTCCTTTTTTTTGGGGAGGATGGCATCGGCACTGAATTTTTCCCCTACTTCCAGCGGTTTTCCTGCTACGCTACGGGCCACTGTCTTACGTTCAATTTCAAGAGCACTCGCCGCCACGACCTTTTCAATCAGTTCACTGGAAAACTCCTCCCATGCCTTCGCGTCATCCAGTCGCGGTTTAAGTACAAAATCGACCGCTCCGAGCTCAAGCGCTTTGATGGTCTCGCGCGCTCCTGCGTCGGTAAAAGCGCTCACCATCACGACGGGCATTGGATGCGCAATCATAAGTTTCGAAAGAAACGTAAGCCCATCCATGCGAGGCATTTCTATATCGAGGGTAAGTACATTAGGGGCATAGCGCTTTATTTTATCAACAGCAATAAAAGGATCAATCGCGGTGGCAACCACATCAATGTCCTTTGATTTTTGCAGCGCCCCGGTGATAAGCTTCCTCGTCACCGCTGAATCGTCCACCACAAGAACCCGAATTTTGTTCATTGTACCAACAGACCTCTGCTCAGATATTCCTTTTCCGAGTGAATAACTTTTTCTATTATATCGTCCCTCGTCGTTTTTTTTAGAAAGACTTTTCCGCTTTTTACTTCCATGAGCAATTTACGGGTGAAGATCCCGCCCACATCGCTTTTAACAATTGGAATATCCTCAAATTCAAGGATCATACGGGCAACGCGTATATTATCCTCCGGGATGGTGTTCCTATCTCCCGCAATCGCTAAAATTTTTCCTCCACCGAAGATTTTTGCCTCCCAGTCGGCTTTATTCGATCCAAGCTTTTTCATTTCCGCCATTAAATGTTTTATGGCTGTTATTCCATAACGCGCCATGCGGTCTTTCAAAATATCGTGGCGCGAAATCTTTCCAGGAAGCATGAAATGGTTCATTCCGGCAATGCCTTTCGTTACGTCAATCAAGCATACCGAAACACAGGAGCCAAGGAGGGTTCCGATGATTTCATCTTTTTTTGAAGCGTAGAGCTCGCCAGGATATATGATTTTCATCGTTGTTTCAAAACGGTTTGCATTTCGAATATGCACTATTGCACCTTCCTGTAAATGCTGTTCGATACAGGCGCGAATCTGTTCGTAAGCCCCGTGAGAGTCTCGGAATGCCCCACAAAGAGTAACCCCTCATCCGCCAGATACTCATACATCGTATCGAACAAACTGCGCTGTGTTTCCTTATCAAAATATATTATCACGTTTCGGCAAAAAATCAATTCGAACTTGCCTTTTATTGGATATGTTTCATTCAGAAGATTTAATTTCCGAAAATACACCATCTTCTTTAAAGAATCCTTAATCTTGAAGAAACCAGCATTCTCCCCGCTTCCTTTCAAAAAGTATTTCTTTGCAAGTAGAACCGGCACATCAGCAACAGCTTCTGCCGGATATATACCTCTCTGCGCTTTACTCAAAACATCAGTATCTATATCCGTGGCTAAGATTTTCACATCCGCCGCATCAATATTTGGATAGTGTTCCCGCATAATAATGGCAATCGAATACGGTTCCTCACCTGTTGAACACCCGGCACTCCAGATGCGGATGCGCCTCTTTTTGTGCTCGATCCACAGCGGGATGAGATGTTCTTTCATAAATTCAAAATGCCTGTTTTCTCTGAAAAAGTCGGTTTTGTTTGTGGTGATGCAGTTTATGAGGTTTTCGAGTTCATCGTGATAATTCTTCTTCACATAATCACAATATTCTTCAAAGCCGCTCATCTTAAGCTGGCGTATGCGCTTGGTGAGACGGGCCTGCACTAAGGCTTTTTTTAATTCTGTTAGCCGTATACCGCTTTCGCGATATACTATGTTTCGGAAGTATTCAAATTCTTCATCGCCGAGCGACCACATGCTGAAACTCTTTAAATTCCTCACTCGAAAAGTATCACACGTCCACGCCGTGCTCTATCCCGGAACGCCCTCTCAATATACTCCTTTTCAAGCTCGATAAACTCCGACCCGTTTTCATTGTGCGTGAGAACCTTACGATACGCATAACCGCTTTTCGGAAAAAAGTAGAGCTTCCGCCTGAATTCACCGCCAAGATCGCTTCTTTCAACAACGATGTGCTCAAGCGTGAAGTACTCGTACATAAAACGGATATTGCTATCGATTATTGTATTTTCAAGATATGAACTGCCGGAAATATATCCAGCACCAAACACTTTTGCGCGTAAAAATCGCCGATCTCCGCCAAGTTTTACCAGCTCGCCTATTAAATATTCCAGCTGCAGTATCCCGTGCTGTGCAATGTCGTCCTGATAGATGCCTTTCGTGTTTAGTGCCCCCGGCACAATGAAATGTCCCATCGCCCCAATGCCCCGGTTCAAATCAAAAAGACACACAACCACACATGAACCGGCAATCGTTGCAAGAATACAATCCTCATTTGTCGCAAAATGGTCTCCAGGATTGAGAATGTAAAGAGGTTTCCCATACGAGTTGTCCTCGGTTCGTATCATGATTACCGGACAAACCTGTTTACAATTTTCACCAGCTCTTCCGGTGAGAAAGGTTTTACCATCCAGCCCGAGGCGCCAGCCTGCCTGCCCTCTTCGATTTTACCATCGGAAGATTCCGTCGTCAGCATCACCACCGGTGTGAATTTATCGATCTGGCGGAAATTCTTTACAAAGGTGATACCGTCCATCACCGGCATGTTCACATCAACGATGCAGAGCGAAACCGTCTCGCCCCTGCCCGTTAACTCATTGTATTTTTCAAGCGCTTCTTTTCCATTTTCAGCATGAACCACAGAATGTCCAAGCCCTTTAAGCGCATATTCCACGCTCGCGCGAACAGTTGGCGAATCATCAATGGTGAGAATATGTTTCATTTCGTTCCTCCGCAATTGTAAATAACATTAATCAATCAAAAAGAATCACTTCCCCCTGCTTTTCTTTTTTCTCAAGAATTGAATTCATATATTCATTTTCCCGCCGTAAAAATTCCGAATAATCCTTCTTTGCGTCAACACTTGTCCGATGAAGTCTCCCCGAAGGACAATAAAACAAAATCTTCTGCGTGTTTTTGCTGATTGCCGCTTTAATTATCGGAATACGTTCCATTGAGAAATATTCCTTTAAAAACCGCACATTGTTTTTAACCATCTGTTCTGCGGAAGGGTCGTGCAACTGTTCAGGCATAGACGCAAAAAAAGTCGCCTTTATGTTGTTCCTGTCCCCGCCGAACTTCACAATATCACCCATAATATATTCCATGTCTGTTATGCCCTGGCGGGCAATTTCATCAACAGCAATTCCATCGGTCCCCATGGCCCCGGGCAAAATAAAATGCCCCATTGCGGAAATCTTCTTCATCACCTCGAAAAGGCACACTACGATGCAAAAATTTGTGACGCTCACCAGCACACAGTTTTCATTCTGCACCGCCAGATATTCTCCCGGAAAAAGAATATACATATTTTTCCCGAACCTGTTCTTGCTGCTTTTAATCATCTGGCTTCCTCCGCATCCTGCCCCATCTTTTCAAGATCGGACACACTTAAAATTCTATCGATGTCAAGAATGATCACGAGTTTATCATCCACCTGCCCCATTCCCCGAATATAGTCGGTTTCAATTTTCGCAGCAAAATGGGGCGTGTCCTGTATCGATGATTCTTCCATATCCACCACATCCGAAACAGAATCGACAATCATCCCGATCATTCTGCTCTTCACCTCCACGATTATTATCACCGTGAACATATCGTACTCGCGTTCCTGCATCTTAAAGCGCGTGCGCATATCCACCACCGGCACCACTGTGCCGCGCAGGTTGATGACGCCTTTCATAAATTCAGCGCTGTTGGGCACGTGCACAATCTGCGTCATGCCAATAATCTCATGAACTTTCAGCACCTCAACTCCATAATATTCACTGCCTATTACGAAAGTTACATATTGCTTCATTTCACTTTTTGCCGATTCCTGTACCCTTGCTTGTTTCTCCGTCGCATTCATGTTATCTCCTCCTGTACCACTCATAAATTTGTGCGTATTATTCCGCAAAGCATCATCTGCCCTTTAACCGTGGAAGATGCACCTTTCACTTTTAAAACTTTTTTCTTTTCGCGGCACTCCTTCGCGCACGCAAGCAAAACCTGATACACCGCAAGATCAGCTCGCTTTACCGCTGAAAAATCAACAACCATATCGCGGTCATTGCTTTTCATCATATCTAAAATTTGATTGTAAAATTCTTTAATCTTCTTGATTGATATATCTTCCGGAAGAGTTATCGTTGCCATCTCATCCCCCTATGCCGCAATTTCTCCAACCAGGCCGTGGACATCAATGATAAGTGCCACGGTGCCGTCTCCCATAATTGCCGCGCCAGAAAGCGCTCTGCTTCTGGTGATATACGTATCCAGGCTTTTTATCACAATCTGCTGTTGTCCCACCAGATCATCGACCATCATGCCGATTCTGGATTTCCCGGATTCCACCACCACCACGAGCGCTTCCCATGGATTGGTACAATCTGAAACGATGCCG
Organism: Leptospira biflexa; assembly: GCA_020721925.1. Taxonomy (GTDB): domain Bacteria; phylum Spirochaetota; class UBA4802; order UBA4802; family JAGODF01; genus DYLV01. Next base: position 3,166 of record DYLV01000130.1, on the reverse strand, counting down.
AAATGTTCATACAACCTCACCAGCGGCACGTACTCGTCGCGTACCAGCATCACCTCTCCCTTCCCTTCCACGGTCTTCACGTGCTCCTTCGCGGGCTGGAGCGATTCCACAATCGAAAGAAGCGGAATGATGTACACATTCTTTCCCACGCGAACGAGCATCCCCTCAATAATTGCAAGGGTAAGCGGAAGTTTGATGCGGATGGTGGTTCCTTTCCCCTTCTCGGAAAAAATCTCCACCGTTCCACGCAATGCTTCGATATTCGTTCGAACCACATCCATTCCCACGCCTCTGCCGGATAATTCTCCCACTTTTTCAGCGGTGGAAAATCCCGGCATAAAAATAATTTCCTGAATCTGCCGATCGGACATTTCCTCGTCCCCTTTAATGAGGCCGCGTTCAATAGCTTTCCGTCGGATTGCTTCTCGATTTAATCCTCTGCCGTCATCGACAATTTCAATAAATACATTTCCTTCCTGATGATAGGCGTTCAATGTAATGGTACCGGTTCTCTTCTTTCCGGCCTTTTCCCGCTCTTCTGGCATTTCAATACCGTGATCGATCGCATTGCGTATCATGTGTTTAAGGGGATCGCCAATCTGTTCAATGACGGTTTTATCGAGTTCTGTTTCACTGCCGCGGATGTCGAGCCGAATTTCCTTCCCCAGTTCACCGGATGCTTCTCTTACAAAACGCCGAAATTGCTCAAACGTGGGGCCTATGGGAATCATGCGGATTGCCATGATCTGCTCCTGAAATTCCCTTGTGATGCGGTCCATGCCATAGAGCGCATTTTTCAGCCTGAAACCCTGCTCTTCTGCAAGTTCTTCGGCAATTCGCGCAATCGACGACTGGCTGATGACAATCTCTCCTAAAAGATTCAGCAAGGTATCGAGCTTTCTGGTTTCCACACGCACAGTGGTCGATTGAATATGAGATTTTATTCTTTTCTGATCGTTCAACGCTTGCTGTACCGATTTTTCATCGGCGATACCTTTTTCCACGATAATATCGCCGATTTTCTTATTCGTCTCACGCTGTATTGAAAGAACCGTATCAAGCTCGGCTTCAGTGAGAATTCCGCGCCGCATTAGTATTTCACCAATCTTTCGCTCCTGAATGATGCCCGTTTTAGCGCTTGATTCGGAAATGTCATTGGAAACATCTTCAATGGAAATATCGTTATCGCCCTTTACAAATAAAAATACTTCATCTATCTTCTGTCGGGGATGATGCGTTTTTAAAAGCACCGTCCATTCAAGATAGCATTTTTCGGGATCCATATCGCGAAGCGAAGGAAGACCGTCAGAATGCACTCTGATGTGCTCAATACTGCCGAGTGACACAAGATCTTCAAGAATCAAAAGGGGGTCGATGCCAACCTCGAAAATGTTTCGTCTGAACGATGCGCAGATAAGAAAATACCCTGCATGGTTTTCCTGCACATCGCTCTCTGCGGAAGAATGTTCTTCTTCCGCGGCTTGATCGCACAATACCCCCATTGAGGCAATTTTCCCAGATAAATATTGTTCCCGCTCTAAATCGGCTGTTTCATAAATCGCTTCTCCAATCCAATCCATGCTCTCGAGCAAAAGACTCACAAGATCTCTGGTTACCGGCAGTTTCTTATTCCTCACCGCATCCAGAAGATTTTCCAGCCGATGGGTGAATTCATACACCACATTGAAGCCTGAAATTCCCGAACTCCCCTTGATTGTGTGCACATAGCGAAAAATTCTATGCACAACTTCCTCATCGGGGTTTTCTTCCATCTGAATGAGATCGCTCTCCAGATGGCGCAGGATTTCCTTCGCTTCTTCAAGAAAAACATCGCGTATGCTGTTCTCTCCCATTTCCAATCACCGCTCCATGAGCAAATTAAAACTCTTCAAATCCATCCTCCGCCATAATTCCCCTGAGGTCTTTTCCTTTTTCCTTCGGTGCATCTTTTGCCATCTTTACCGCTTTTGCCGCAGGCTTTGTTGCCTCGGCTTTTGTCCCGTGAAGATGCATTTCCTTGTGCTTCTTCTCAAACGTATCCTTGCGCACCGCATCGCGTATCTTAAACCGTTCCATCATCGACATCAATTCCTGCGCCTGCCCTGCCATCTCCTCGCTCGCAGAGGCCGTCTCCTCCACCAGGGCGGCATTCTGCTGGGTCATCGTGTCAAGCTCGGATATGGCGATGTTGATCTGGTCCACCCCGCGCTTCTGCTCCTCGCTTGCCGCCGCGATCTCTGAAATAAGCTGGGCGGTGGATTTCGCGGCCTCCACAATCTCAGAAAGCGTGGCACCGCTTTTGTTCACCATCTCGGTGCCCTTTGCCACCTTCTCTAAAGAATCACGAATTAAATCGCTTATTTCCTTCGATGCCGCTGCCGCACGCTGGGCAAGGTTCCTCACCTCTCCCGCCACCACGGCAAAACCGCGGCCCTGCTCTCCTGCCCTCGCCGCCTCCACGGCCGCATTGAGCGCCAAAAGGTTGGTCTGGAACGCAATTTCATTTATAACCCCGATAATTTCTCCAATCTTTTTGCTCGATTGGTTGATTTCGTTGATGGCATCCACGGCCTGCTGGGCCACCTTGCCGCCCTCCGCCGATTTTTCAGCACCCGCATCAGTGAGCTTCTTCGCTTCTATTGCATTCTCGGCATTCTGGCGGATGCTCGCCGTGGCTTCTTCAATCGTCGATGCCACTTCTTCAAGGCTTGAAGCCTGCTCCGAGGTGCGCTGGGAGAGGTTTTCGTTCCCGCTGGAGATCTCCTGCACCGCCTGAGTGAGGTTCTGCGCGGAAACAAGGACCTCGGAGACCAGTTTCTCAAGATTATCCGCCGCCTCGTTAAGCGCTTTGCCCAGCATACCAAGCTCGTCCTTCTGGTCCAGGTCGATCCGTTCCGTAAAATCACCCTTGGCCACTCGCTCGGCGAACGCGAGCCCCTTGGTGACAGGCCCGGTGATGCTCTTGGTCATGAAAATGCTGATACCCACCATCACGAGAACGACTACGGCGATTATGGCGAAAATAAAGTACGATGTATTCGCGGAGGTCGCCACTAGGTTGCTCTCGATGGAGTACATGCGCTCCGCGTACTTGTAGGAGAACTCCTTCACAAGTTTTTCCAGTGTCCGCACGTCGTCCCGATAGTGGTCGATGGCGGCCACCGCG
>DYLV01000129.1 GCA_020721925.1 Leptospira biflexa | reverse complement strand
CGAATGGCATGCACCAGATTATCCGAAGCCGTATCCTTGGTCAGATACCCATCCGCACCGCATTTAAGCGCTCGTAGCGCGTACATATCTTCCGAATAGATGCTGAGTACAAGCACCTTCATCGCAGGATAAAACCCACGTATATCTGCAAGCACCTCAAGGCCGCTTCGGCCTGGCATTGAGATATCGAGGAGGAGCACAGAACAGCGGTTTTTTTTCAAAACATCCATCAACTCAGCGGTATTGGACGCTTCGCCTACCACGCGCATATCATCTTCCGATGAAAGCACCTGTTTTAACCCCCGGCGAATGATTTCATGGTCATCCGCAATTATGATATTGATGGTGTTGCCGTGTTGCATTTCAGTTAACTCGTATTATACGAAGGATCATATTTCACCGATAAATCGGCATCATAACTCTCACAATCGTCCCGCGAGGCTCACGCGAGATAAATTCAATAGTCCCGCCACATTCCCGCGCCCGCTCACGCATTCCTACAAGCCCATGCGCATCAAGCCGTTCAAAAGCCTGAGGAGGAATGCCCACGCCATCATCCATAACTTCCAGCACAAGCTTCCCGTCTTTTGCTTCCAGCCCAATATACACATGCTCGGCATTCGCATGCCGGAGAATATTGGTTATCGCTTCCTGAAATACTCTGAAGCAGTGTATTGCGAGTTTTAAATCAATTGTAGTGTCACTCAATTTTAGATCACGTACCACCTCAAACGGAGCGCTGTTCAATCGCTCGTTCACATACCACTCAATTGCGGAAGAAAGCCCAAGATTTTCCAATACATCCGCGCGCAAATCGGTACAGAGGTTGCGCACACTCTTGATTGCTTCTATCAAAAGGCTTTTTGTTTTATTCACAAACTCTGCCATTTGTTCTTTTGCAAATGTATCATAATTCCGCTCAATATAAGAAAGATCCATTAAAATTGCGGTAAGATATTGCCCCAGATAATCATGAATGTTTCCGGCAATAATCGATCGCTCTGTTTCAAGAATGTTTTGCTGATACACCGCAAGATTTCCAATCTCGGTATTCAATCTGGTAAGCTTCTCTTCCATCTGTTTTCTTTCGGTGATATTCATCATTAAAAGCCCGCATTCGAATGGAAGCGGCCCATACACAATTACATTATACCATCGGGCAAGAAGTGGGGAAAATACTTCAAGGGTTTCAACTGAAGCCGTGGAACTTACTCGATGCATGAGCTCAAGCCACCGCACACCGCTTTCAGAAAACAATGCTTCCAGATATCCCACCTCGCCGATACCGGTCTCATTAAACAGCATCCGCATGATATTATTGCATTCCTCTATCCGATACCCACGGATGGCGCCGTTGTCGTCATACAGCAGCAGGTGAGACGCAAATGCCGCCGGCATCGTTTCAAAAAGGTCGCGATATCGCTTTTCGCTAATAATATTTTTTCGCTCAACTTCGATTCGAGCTTTCGCTATTTCAAGAGAAATTCTGACTGTATCTTCCGAAAATGGTTTTAACAAATACCCATATGGAACGAACGTCGCGGCACGGCGTATAATGGAAATATCGCTGTATCCTGTTACGAAGATAACCGGCATCCGAAATCGCGCAATCAATTCTTCGGCAAGTGCAAAACCATCCAATTCTCCATTGAGATTGATGTCGATAAAAGCAAGATCCGCATCGAGGTGCTGCATCAATTCGCGCACAATATGTGCCGAAAGAAAAACATTCACAACTCTGCAGTGTGCTGTTTCAACCATGCGCCGCAAATCCTCTGCGATGAGGACTTCATCTTCGATGATGATTACCCTGAAATTCATAGTACAATACGTGTTTGCTCATCAGCGTGAAATATTTGCCAGACGATGCCCTTGTTTCTATGCTCGACTACCATGCAGGATGTGCACCAACCCCAACTCTATTTGCATAATTCAAGCTTTTGCATTCCCTTATATAACACAGCCGCATCGAGAAGATATGCTGTATTATTATATTTCATTAAAAAGTCGCCGCCGACTGCCCCCCTCAGGTCATATCCCTCAGGAAAATTGTAAAATTTCTCTGATTTCAGCTCTCCAATCTGTGCCTTTCCTTTTTCATATATGCAGATATATTCACCCGCAAAAGCAATATCCTCAAGGCCGGAAAAGCGACACACCGCTTTCGTTTCTCTGCATGCGATATTCATTCTTATCAACGACCAGCTCCCTGATGCCCCGGTGATATACGCAATCGAGTCACCCGAGGAACTAAAGCGAAACGAGGCATTGGGAACATCTTTGCACAGCAATTTTTTCTGCCGCACATCGACAACGCTCAGAGAATACACACCTGCATTGCCGCAGTTTATGGCTAAAAAATCACCGCTTTTTTGTACAAACGCCCTGCACGTTGCCTGAGAGGGGGAAAGGCCGGTAACGGGCACATCTAAAACCCGCGTGACAGTTCCATCATCGGTGCGATATAAAAGGCGATCTCCCTGCAAAATATATTGACCGCTTTTTGTAAATTCAAGCGCCATCACATCTGCATCACCGGGAAGGATCCCTGAAAACATACTATCTCCCGATCCATCAAAAAGTGCAAGCTCGTTTTTATGAGAAAATGCCACAGAGGCGGTGCGAGAATCGGCGGAAAGAAAATGAAATTTTTTCCCAATTTTAACAGGAAAAGACTTTGGTCGAAAGAAATGCACCGTGTCGTTTTTTAGACAGTACGCCGCCCCTTTTTCAGCAACACACTCCGGCGGAAATTCTGCTTTCTTCGCATAATCAACAAGTACGCGTATTGCGGATGATCTATCGCCGTCGCTTCGGCTTGCGCAAAATTTTTCCGCCGCCGCCTCAAATTTTCTTTCCACCCCACCGCATGCAAAAAGAAACGATGCCAGTGCGAAGGTCAGTCCCCAACATAGAGCTTTTTTCATCTTTTTATTCACTTTTTCTGAATTTTCGTTTTTACCTTTTCTACGGCTTTATAGAGATACGTCGCATCCAGAAGCTCTATGAGCCTGGTGGATGCCGCCGATTTGGCTTTCAGACTGAACTTCGAAGTGGTGATATAGATACCGCTTCTGCATTTTTCTTTATTGATTATCTTGTAAAATTCAAGAATATGATTTTCGGTGATTTCCCTTGTCGTACGGTGAAAATAGATTACGATAGGAGGCTCGTTAATCCGCTTCACATTAAACGCTTTGAAATAATATTCATCCCTGCCAATCAGCTGTTTGGATATGATATTGTAATTAAGGCCGGAGATCAGCTCGGCGATGAGCGGCTGAAGCTCTTCCATCGACTGGGCAAAAAGCAGTTTCATATTTTCGTTATTCAGAATACGATAATAATCCTCGAGTTTTATTCGCACGTCATGGTAATCCGGATTTTTTTTCGCAATCTGCTCCCAGTGGTACACCGCTTCATTTATCTTATTCATCATCTCAAACGATTCCGCCAGAAGGTACCGGTATTTTAATGAGCTTTCGTCATCAGAGCGAATCCTGCCCACTCCCTGCTCCAGCACCTCGACGGCCTTATCGTACAATCCATTTTCAAAATAAATTTCCCCCATACTCAGAAGGCATTTTTCGTAAAAACGCCCTTCCCTTTTTGCATTATCAAACATCTTGAATGCTGCATCATAATCTTTTTTTATTTTATAGATAAGTCCGAGATAATAGTGTGCATCAAGCTGATTTGGATTGTTATCGATCGCACGCAAAAGATAGCTTTCCGCATCTTCGTATTGCGAAAGCTCATACGAGCTGATACCAAGGGGGAGAAAGCAATCGGAGAGAGAAGGATCACCTGCAACCGCCTTCTCCAGATGCTCTTTTGCCTGCTGGTATTTTCCCTGACGGTAGTACGCATGCCCCACGCGGTAATTCGCCCGAAGATCATCCGGATTGAACTGGAGAATCTTTATGTATTCTTCAACTTCCTTCTGCCACTGCTGCATCTGATTGTACAGATCGGCAAGCATGTAGTGAACGTCCACCTCGTTCACATAGCGGTCGAACTCGTCGAGCTGGAGAATCGCATTGAGCTCATTGATGGCAAGGACAAACTGCTTCTGCACAATATAAATCCGAGCCCTGAGATATCGCGCGGGGACATAATCACGGTGCTTTTCCAGCACGGATTTTACTATTTCGCTCGCTTTCAGAATTTCATTTTCATTGAATAGCTCCTCCGCCTTTCGCACGCGTGCGGGCATTCTGAAACGCTGGAACATGACGAGCACGGCAATTCCTGCCATAAAGAAGACGATAAATGTCATTATTCTCAGTGCTGTTTCCATCGGCGCCGCGTATATCGCTGAAAATTGCTTTATTATAGAGAAGCACTCCACCCCGTCAAGCACCTTCCAGTACAATTACTAAAATAAGGTTGAAATTTTATGCGCATACCTCACTCTTTGCGAGATGACTGTTCCTCGGAGGCATGTCGAAATTGGAAAAACCGATGATTGAAGTACACGGCCTCACTAAATCTTTCAAAGTGAAAAAGAAAGGCCTTTTTGAAAAACCGGCAGAGGTTCGCGCGGTCGATGGAATAAGCTGCGCAATCATGGGAGGCACAACACTTGGATTTGTGGGAGAAAGTGGAAGCGGGAAAACCACCGCTGTCCGGTCAATGCTGAGGCTCATCGAGCCGGACTCCGGCAGAATCATTATCGACGATACCGATATAACCGCACTTTCACGAAGCGATCTGCGCAAATTTCGCAAACACATGCAGATTGTATTTCAGGATCCGTACGGCTCTTTGAATCCGAGGATGACGGCAGGAAAAATTATTTCGGAGCCGCTGAAAATCCACACGAAACTCAACCGCCGCGAACTGCGCGACCGCATGCATGAACTGCTTGAACTTGTAGGCCTCTCGCGGGAGCACGCCGACCGCTATCCGCACGAGTTCAGCGGCGGACAGCGCCAGCGGATTGGCATAGCCCGGGCCATTGCACTGAATCCTTCGTTCATCATCCTCGACGAACCGGTTTCGGCGCTTGATGTTTCAATTCAGGGCCAGATCCTGAATCTTCTGATGGATCTTCAAGAAAAACTCCATCTCACCTACCTTTTTGTGGCGCACAATCTTGCAGTGGTGGAACAAATGAGCGACAGGATTGCAGTCATGTATTGCGGGCGCATTGTGGAGGAAAACAGCCGGGAGGGCATCTACCGCGAGCCGCTTCACCCCTACACGCAGAACCTCATCAAGTCCATACCGGAAGCAAAACCGGTGAAGCACGGCTTTGCAGTTCTCAGAGGTGAAATCCCTTCTCCCGAAGCGCCCCCAAGCGGCTGCCATTTCCATCCGCGCTGCCTCCACGCAACCGAAAGATGCAGGGTGATGTATCCCCCCGAAAAAGCTTCGGGCACCTCAAGGGTATCCTGCTGGCTCTATCACACGTGAGACATGAAATCCCGATACCACACAGCGGCCATGTGCCTCATCGCAGCGCTCTTTTTGCAGAATTCGGCGGTAACGCTCGCTGATGCAGATGAATATTTGCTTAAATATTTAAAGATGGTCCGCGAATACAAACCCCAACCTTCCCCACGGGAGGAGATGTACACGAAAAATGACCTGGTGTATTGCACCGGAAATGCTGAAATCGCAAAGCTCAACAACTCCGCCGCCGACATGATTGCATTCGGCGAACATGAAGCTGCAGGAATTTTGCTCGATAAAGGTCTGAAACGCGCTCCGATATTCTTCCCTTTTCTGTACAACAAAGGAGTGTGCTGTCTTTTTCTCAGAGATTTCAGCAGAGCCCTTATCTATCTCAATAAGGCCAAACACATCCTGCCTGAGTATTCGCGCACCTACCTTCAGATAGGGTTCACCTATCAAATGATGGCGAAAGAGGAACAGGCCATCGCGCATTTCCGCGAAGCGCTGAAAGCTAACCTTTACGAAATTGAATCGCTCATACTCATAGGCGACATATACTTTTACCGCAATCAGATTTCTCAGGCGGAAAAATACTACAGGACAACACTCGAGATGGATCAGTCGTTCGCCAATGGAATTATCGGCATCGCAAAAATCCAGTTTTACAGAAAGGAATACGCATCGACCATCATCACCCTTAAAGGAGTGGACACTTCGGGAGAATACGACAAAGCTTTGCACTATTATTATGCCGAAAGCGCATACAAACTCGCAGACTATAAAACCGCGTACGACCAATACAAAAAACTACTTTCATTTAAAAACGACAAATTCTTCATCACGCATGCCAGAAGTCTCATCCAGCACAAGCTGAACCTCACCGAAAAATTCATCGCCGAGTAGCATCAGAAATATTCCGCCTGAGCGATGCAATAAACGCGGAAGCGGAAACGCTTTCCGGCCTTCGGATTCCGGTACGCGCTTCAATCAATGTCACAAGCTCCCTTTCAACTTTTTCAATTGCCCGTTTTTCCATTGAAGATCTCGAACGCAAATATTCATCGATGATCTCCCGAAGCGAGGGAGTAATGCATTCTTCGAGATTTTTCACAGAGGCAAAGAGAGTCTCATCACCTGCATCAAGGTGCGGCACCTCTTTGCTCCTTTCGCGGATCACCAATGTGCCGGCGACATAATCGCCTATTCTTTTTCTCCTTTGATTGAGCAAAGCGGTAATGAATCCGACGAGATATCCAGCCGGTAACAGATCCACAATCCGGAAAATATTTCTCAGCACCGCCGACGTAAAGCCGATGAATGTTCCATCATCGTGCACGATGCGAAGCCTCATAATCCGTTTGCCGGGAGTTTCCCCCTTCCAGAACCACTCAAATATAAGCCCGTAGAAGAGCATGAAAAGTAAAAACGCAATGACAAGGCCGATCATCACAAGCGGAGGAAGATTCCCGAGATTGACGTATTGCGAAAGAATCGCGCTTCCCAGTGCAAAAAAAATGAGCATCACATATATAATGAGAAATGCCGCCATCTTGATTGTCGCATCTATTAAAAAGGCGACACATCGATGGAGAAGAGGCGCGATCTCATATTCGATTCGCACCTTTTCCGAGGTCTGAAAATGAAAGACGCCTCGATTCATTATCAATGCTCAACGAGATTTTTTCCAACCGCCTTCCCTGCCATGGACGGATCAAGCGATGGCTTTCCTCAGATATGCTGCCGCTTCCTCGTTTTTCTTGAGCTTTATATGCACCAGCCAGCGATTGTAGTAGGAAACCGCTCGCCCGGGATGTTTCTCTATGGACACATTCAACTCAGTCAGCGCGGCTTCGTACTCGCCTTTCATGAAAAGCGCGGCCGCCTTCCCCGAAAGCGCTGCGGCTGAGTTCAGATTGGAATCAAGGGCAGCGGAAAAATCTTCTAAAGCGCTGGCGTAGTCGCCTTTTTGATAAAAGGCAATTCCCCGATTGTACAGCGCTTTCCAGAATTTTGGCGAGACATTCAATGAGGCGGAATAATCGGCAATTGCGCCGTCGAAGTCACGAAAACGGTATTTCACGATACCGCGTTGATTGAAACTGTTTTTCAGGTCGTATTTGAGCTCTATCGCTTTGCTGTAATCAGATAGCGCTTCGCTATTTTTGTTCGCGACTACAAAAGCGATCGCCCTGTTGAAAAAGGCATTGCCGTATGAAGGATCGATTGCAAGAGCCGAATTGTAGTCTTCCATCGCTTTTTGCTTTTCACCGAGTATGAAATACGCCACACCCCGGTTGTTATATGCACAAGCGAATTTTGGATTACCCTGTATCGCGAAGGTATAATCCCCTATCGCCTCCCGGTACAATCCTTTTCTGGATTTTTCGTATCCCCTGTTGTACCACTCCTCGGCGCTCTGCGCAAAAACGGCGGTCGAAAAAAACACCGAAAACAACAATACAGATGCACTGATTATTTCTGTCATTTCTTGCCTCAATTTTGTATTATTTCACGGCTAAAACGCACATAAAAAAGGGAAGCACGCAACCATTTACATTATCTTTCCGCCGACATCGTCGATATCGATGTCCTCCAGA
>DYLV01000128.1 GCA_020721925.1 Leptospira biflexa | reverse complement strand
AGTTGCCCGCGCATGCGAGAAGCTCGGATTAAAAATAACAGAATGCCAGCTCGGTGCGTTTTAAATTCAGCTTTGTCTCTTTATGTTGAGGCGATATAACAGAAGAGATTTCTCTTCACCAAGAAGTCTGTCGCAGACGAAATCTCTGCATCCCTTTGGTCGCTCGTTATAAATAGCACAACGGCCGTCTTCATTTAAGTATATACATGCGCGCACTATCCTGCCATCAACAGAAAGCGATTTTTGTGCTCCGCTAAGAGGATGACGGGGGCAGCAGAGGAGAAGCTTTTCATCGAACGGGCAATCGTCACATGATGGCATACCACACATCCGTGTATACGTGGAATGTTACATTGCATGAAAGTAATTATTTTGAGTATGTGAAATAATGCAAGAGAAAAAAGATTGCATGTGAGCGTGATTGAATTATTATGCAATTTTATTCATTTTCAATGACGGACAAAATAAAATCATGAGTGATACGAAATACTGGCTTGCCCTCAATATGATTAAAGGCATAGGTACCGGGAACCTGAGGCTAATCTATGATGGACTATCACAATCGAGGCTTTCCGCGAGGGATCTATTCGATTTAGAGGAAGAGGAAATCGTAGAAGAATTTCACTTGAGCGAAAAAATTGCAAAAGCGGTTCTGGAGGCGAAGAAAAACCTCTCAAGGGTGGAAGACGAATTGGGCTTGCTTGAAGGTTCTGGTGTGGAGATTATCATTTTTTTTGAAAAACGCTATCCACAAAGTCTTTCGAATATGCTTAAAAATACCATGCCGCCGGTGCTTTTCGTTTTGGGGAATTCAGCACTTTTACATGAACAAGGCGCGGCGGTGCTGGGTGATATCAACGTAAGCGAAAAGGGGTCTCTGGTCACCTCGCGTGCGGCGAAGGAACTTGTTTCGCACCGCATTGTGGTGATAAGTGGTCTTGCGCAGGGTGCGGATCTGATAGCGCACGTTTCGGCACTGCAGCACGGGGGTTCAACAATTGCGGTTTTGCCTTTCGGCATGCGCCATTTTAAAATGCCTAAAGTCATCGAAGCATTTTTCGACGAGAAAAGAATGCTCTTTGTAAGCACGTTTTATCCGGATAGGGAATATTCAATTTACAATTCATACGAGCGAAACAGAATCATCGTGGCTCTATCGAGGGCGGTGTTCATCGTGGAGGCACCGTCAGAAGGCGGTATTTTCGAAGCGGGGAAGTCCGCAAAAACCCTTGATGTGCCGCTGTTTGTGGCGGAATATGCTTCATACCCAAAAAGTGCGTCGGGAAACGAAAAGCTAATTGCGGAATTGAAAGGAATACCCGTCCGCGGGCGGAAAGAAGGAGAGGTTGTTATACCGAATCTGGATAAGCTTATCGCGAAAGTAAAGTTTGGTGAATAAAACGGCTTATCGTACAGCTCTCTTTTTTCCTACCACGATCATAATTGCAACAACGAGCGCGCCCGCGCAAAACGCAGAGATTGTGGCGATTTCATTTGCGCCGAATGTGGCAGGGATCACATTCGAGAGGTATACCCGCTCCGATCCCACCATCACCGATTCCTTAAAAGGCCATATTACCCAGAGAGAGCCGATTACCAGCCCCAGAAGAAAACCCATGGTTGGATTATAATATCTCTCAAGCAGAAAGTGTAGCAGCCGGACAAATGCGATGAGCCCAAGAATGCAACCGAGCGCGAACCAAAAAAGGACAGGGATATTGAAGGTCGACAGCGCATGCAGGATATCAAAATATCCGCCCATGAGCAAAAGAACAAAAGAGCCGCTGATGCCGGGTAGAATCATGGCAGAAATGGAAATAGCGCCGCAAACGAAATAATACACATATTTTTTTATTTCCGTGGTTCTGATATCCGCGCCGGAATGATTTTCTACCTGAACCGAAACATGCTGACGGGCTTCCGCTTTGCGAATAATATCTTCTCGTGAAGCGGATTCGGAAATTGCAATCAGGCCAAAAAGGGCGATGAGAAATGCAGCAATTGTTGCGACGGTTTTTCTTCGAATCAGCATCCATGGATTTGCCGCGGAGATAAGCACCAACCCGAAGAAAAACCCGTAGGTGGGATCGTGGTGCGAAATCAGAAGATATGACATGAGCTTCGCGAGCGAAAAAATTGCTATCAGCGCTCCAATCATAAGATTGAAAAGGAGCGGCCCTTCTATTTTTTTAAATTCTTCGAAAAAAGCCGCTTTCTGTTCTTTTGAACCGAAAATCGATTTTATGAAGAGAAGTGCAGTGTTGGCGGAAATATTATTGATTCCGGTGATAAGCTGCTCGTAGAGGCCAAGAATCAGTGCCATGGTGCCACCGGAAACGCCGGGAATGACATTCGCAACTCCGATGATTGTGCCGAAACATAGTTCTTTAAAAAATTTCTTCATAACCAGTTTCCACCTATATGTATCATTTTCGTGCCGTAGCTATTTCGCCGCGTATAATTGCTCAATCTGTTCTTTAAATTTTGTCATCACCGCGCGGCGTTTGAGCTTCATTGTCTGCGTAAGCATGCCGTTTTCAAGTGTAAAAGGCTGTGAGGTGAAGATGAATTTTTTCGGAATTTCGTATCCGCCGTAAGATCCTTTCAGTTGATTGATGATTTCTTCGGCAAGGAATTTCTGTACTTCTGCGCTTTTTACCAGATCTTCAGGGTCTTTCGATAAGCCCATATTTTCCGCCCACTTTGATAGCGCATCAAAATCCGGTATGACGATGCAAATATTGTATTCACGCCCTTCACCATACACCATTGCGTTTTCAATGTAGTGATTGAGCTTGATGTCCTCCTCGATGGAAGCGGGAAAAACATACTTACCGTTTTCAAGTTTATATTGTTCTTTAATTCGGCCGGTGATGTAGAGAAAGCCGTCTTCATCGAGACGCCCTCGGTCGCCCGTGCGGAAACCACCGTCGGGTGTCATCACCGCGGCTGTTGCCTCAGGCTTTTTATGATATCTTTGCATTACATTTGGGCCGTAAATAACTATTTCGCCATCGTTCGCACCGGATTCAACCACTGATTTATCGATGACGATGCGGCACTTGTCGATTACCTGCCCGACGCTTCCAAGACGATAGGAATGAAGGCCGTTCATTGCTGCGGCAGGGGTTGTTTCGGTGAGGCCATACACGTCGTAAAGCGGAATGCCGATGTCCCAGAAAAAATGTGAAATTTCCACGTTCATGGCTGCGCTTCCGGTCATTGAACCTTTCAGGCGTCCGCCGAGTTTGGCACGCACTTTGCTGAAAACGATTGCATCGGCAATTTAAAATTTGAAATTCGTCATGAAACTTGATTTGCCCTGTGCGGCAAGTTCTCGTTTCTTCTTTGCGCTTTCCACGCCCATTACAAAGAGCTTCTTTGCAATCCCTCCTTCTTCATTCATCCGGGTCCACAAACCGTCATAGATTCTGTTGAACACGCGAGGCACTGCGATGAGGAAAGTGGGTTTGACTTTTACAATATCATCTGCAATGGTAGTCACGCTTTCTGCAAGACCACTGGAAGCTCCTATCTGACAAAAGGTAATTAGTTCCCCAAGGCCGTACACATGCGCCCAGGGAAGAATTGAAAGCGTGCGCTCATCTTTGTCGAATTCGGGGAATTTTTTTATTCTGGCGTGGGAATTACTAGAAAGATTCCCATGAGAAAGAAGCACGCCTTTGGGATCTCCTGTAGTGCCGGAAGTGTAGATGAGTATGCCAATTGTCGATTGGTCTGGCCGTATGCTCGGTACAGGATTTTGCGCACCTTTTTTTTCAATCTCTGAAAGAGTATCGGGGCCTTCTCCGTCAATAAGAATTATTTTTTCAAGTTTGCCCATGCCGACCATGTCTTTCACTTTTTCATATATTTCTTTTTTGGAAACAAAGAGAATCTTCACATCGCCATCGGTGATGATGTATCGCCAGACGCTTAAAAGTTCTGATTCGTACATGGGCACGAATCGGGCTTCTCTTCCGAGCGTTGCAAAAAAACAAATAGCCCAGTTAATACTGTTATTTGAAATAATGCCCACTGCATCGTCTTTTGCGATTCCGAGCAAGGCGAGCGCGCTTCTTACATTATCCACACGTCTGCCAAATTCAGTATAGGTGATCCACGGGTAATTCCCGATTTTATCTTTCATGCCGAGGAATGGACGATTGGGATAGGTTGCCACGCTTTTTTCTAAAATTTCTACTACATTGTCAGGTTTATCAAGTTCGCACATATTTCCTCCTATTGAGTGTGATTAATCCATCAGGATATATTTACAGAGTTCATGCAAGTAAAAAGTCGTTAGTGCACCAGCAATTCCATAGCAACTTCCGGGCATGTAAGCGGAGAGCGATATTTTGTGCAATTGAGACAACCCTGATATATTTTCTGAAAGAGTTTTTCTTTGCTTGTTTCAACAAATCCAAATTTTGCGAAAAACTGTGGATAAAATGTCAGCACGATGATGCGATGCGGCTCCATCGCTTTTACCACTTCAATCATGTGAAGCAAAAGCGCTCTTCCAATTCCTTTACCCTGTTCCGCGCGGCGAACCGAAAAGCTCACAATTTCAACTGCGAAATCGGGGTTTTCAATATCGAACACCGGCATCACCTGATAAGAAATAACGCCCTTAATGCCTCCATCGTCATATACCGTGAAACGGTCGAAATTTCGCAAAATATCCTGATACGAGCGTGGCAAAACTTCGGTGGGATTTTCCCTGATCGTTTCGTATATTTCCCCGATGTCGGTAATATGGGCTCTTCGTATGTTCAATTTTTCTGCTTTCATGTGTCGAGAGGAAACTTCAGGCACGCAAAGTATCGTGAGCCTGAAGGTGTGTGAAAGTGATTATAGCTAAAATGTTACATTTCCACCGTCACTGCATGTCCCATTCCGCCACCAATGCACAGCGTGGCAATTCCTTTTTTCGCTTTGCGCTTGAGCATTTCATAGATGAGAGTGTTTAAAATGCGGGTGCCCGATGCGCCAATAGGATGACCGATTGCAATTGCGCCGCCATTGACATTCACTTTGCTTGTATCCCAGCCGAGTTCGCGGTTTACCACGATGGCCTGTGTGGCGAACGCTTCATTCGCTTCGATGAGATCGAGGTCGGAATGCTTCCAGCCTGCTTTTTCAAGAGCCTTGCGGCTTGAGGGAATGGGGCCGGTTCCCATTATTTTCGGATCCACGCCCGCTGAGGCGCACGAGACAATGCGGGCAAGCGGTTTAATACCGAGTTTATTCGCCATATCGAGTGACATCACAACCGCAGCGCCCGCGCCGTCGTTGATGCCGGAAGCGTTGCCAGCGGTTACAATACCGTCTTTTTTAAATGCAGGCTTGAGCTTTGAAAGCGCTTCCATGGTGGTGCCGAACTTTGGAAATTCATCGGTGTCGAAAAGAACCGTATCGCCTTTTTTGCCTACAAGTTCAACTGGAATAATTTCATCCTTAAATCTGCCCGATTTTATTGCCGCTTCCGCTTTCTGCTGGCTGCCAAGCGCAAACTCATCGACTTCTTTCCTGGTGAGCCCCCATTTTTCCGCTATGTTTTCGGCAGTGACGCCCATGTGGTATTCGTTGAAGGCGTCCCAAAGGCCATCTTTTATCATTACATCGACAATGTTTGATTCGCCCATGCGGTATCCCCATCGGGCTTTAGTGAGTGCATAGGGGGCAGCGGACATATTTTCAGTGCCTCCCGCAACGATGATATCGGCATCGCCAGCTTTTATTATTTGCGCGGCGAGCGAAATGGAGCGAAGACCCGATGCGCAGACCTTGTTGATGGTCATTGCGGGCACTTCCTGAGGTATGCCTGAATGGATAAGAATCTGGCGCGCAACATTCTGACCCTGCGCTGCCTGGAGGACATTTCCCATGATGACATTTTCCACCTGTGAGGGTTCAATGCCTGCACGCTTCATTGCTTCTTTAACGACTATTGTTCCAAGTTTGACCGCTGAAATATCTTTAAGGCTTCCTCCAAACGAACCTACTGGTGTGCGTACTATGGAAACTATCACTGCGTCCCTCATAACCCCTCTCATGTTTTCGTAATGAATTTTGCTTTACCCGCCCCGATTGTATGTGATACATACTCATGCTCCTATTGATACACCTATATTGATCCTTAGACGCGGGCGGATAGTGTACAAATGCTAAAGAACGAGGCATGATTGTCGAGAAAATTTTTGTAAAAAATCAAATATGTGTATATACTTTTAATTGTTGCGTAAAACATAAGAGTGAATTGGTGAAGTTTCTGTAATGAGTGAAGGACCTATTATCAATATAGAAAAATGTACTAAATGCGGCACATGCATAGAAGTATGCCCGAAGGATTGCCTCACCTTCATTGATGGGAAAATAACTCATCTGTCGGATGAATGCATTCTCTGTTCGCATTGTTATGCAGTATGCCCCCATGATGCGATTTCATTCGACCCGACGCTGCTTCGCACCAGCTCGTTTTATACATTCGTGCTCGATATTCAGCAAAAGCATTCTATCTCGGCGCAGAATTTTGCCGCCTTTTCCATGAGCAGAAGGAGTATTCGAAAATATCGAGATACTCCTGTCGCGACGGAAATTTTGAGGGATTTGGTGGAATTCGCCGCTACAGCGCCATCAGGCAGCAATTGCCAGAACTGGGAATTTACAGTCATCCCCGACAGAAGCAAAGTGTTGGAGCTGGCGCACAGTATTCGCAATTTTTTTGAGAGACTCAATTCAATTGTACGAAATCCGATCAAAAGATATCTTTCGGTGCTTTTTGCGGGAACAGCACTTATTCGATATTACCGCGACCATTTTGCCTCTGTGGAATTGGGTTTGAATGAAGCGGAGAAGGGACGCGACCTTCTTTTTCACGGTGCTCCGGCGCTCATCATTGTCCACAGCAATATGGAAGGGAGCCTGCCGCTTGAAGACGGGCAATACGCGGCGTATAATATTGCCCTCATGGCGCATGCGATGGGATTGGGCACCTGTTTTATAGGTTATGCATCTGAAACGTTGAATAGATCAAAGAAAATAAAAATGCGCGTCAACATACCGCAAAAAAACAGAGTGCTGGCCGTCCTCGCGGTGGGATATCCCGATGTGGCGTATGAGAGATTTGCTTTGAGAAAAAATTATCGTGTGCAGTTTATTTAAAATCTGAAAATGAACAATACCAGAACAATAATCTCATGTGCAATTATTGAAGGCAGGATTGAAGATTCGCGGTAGGAAATGTATGAAAACAAAATGCCCATCGCCGTCGCATAACTCATTACTAAAACATTGTTTGTGAAAAGAAATAAGAAAAGCACGTATGTGATAATCGATGCAACGAGTGCGGCTTTTTTCCCGAATAGATGTGAATAGAGAAACTGGAAATGGCCGCGAAAAACGATCTCGGTTGCGGGAATTGCAATAACTATTAAAAGCACAAAAAGCTCTCCACGGTTCATGGACTCCTGCGCGCTGAAGAGCAAATAGTAATGAGGGGTTAAGTTGAAAAACTTCGTAACTGACACGAATAACGCGCTGAGCAATATAGGGACGATAAAAAAATATATTCTGCCAGGTGCTGGAAATTCACCGCTTGCGAACATATTTTTTGAGAGTATTGACCTGTCGAATATATATCCGATGAGTAATACGAGCATAATCGGAATAGTAAACTGATATGCAAAAATAAAAATGGTGAATTTTTTGAACAGATAGGCAATGACAAAAAGTATAATAATTGTGCTGAAATGAATGGGTCTTGGACGGTTAAAGGCGTATGGATTATCAAGGCGTACCATGGGTAAAGAATGGGAAGCGATTTGTGGCTGTCAAGATGAAATATGAGGCTTAATCAAACCATGGCATTGAATTGTAATTAAAGAGTCAGATTCTGTATCAAAATTCAAAGAGCTAAAATTATTCACAAAAATTGATTACGAATTGTGAATTGTAAACAGTAAAGCACTTATTTAAATCCATTTCTTACAAATTTTGAGTTAAGCAATAAAGGTATCTCAATTTCTCTATGATTGAATAAGAAATGGGAAGAAAAATGTGTTTTCTGCACTCATGCGTATCTGAGGCACAAACAAAAATAAATTCCGCCTATCATAATCGAGAGCAAAAAGGATTCCCTCTCTCATCTGTATGATGAGGAATGGGAGGGAGGGATTTAATGTTTTTGGGTGGGT
>DYLV01000127.1 GCA_020721925.1 Leptospira biflexa | reverse complement strand
ACCTGATTATTCTATATGTTTACATTATTTGAACAGGGTCGTAAAAATATTTTGACTTTTTATAGGAGGAGATGTGATACATACAACATATGTGATGTGCGATGAGGTATGCGAGGCATTGACTGAGGCTCGCGAAAAAACAGGATGGGAGTGGACAAAGTTAGTTGTTGGTGTTATGAGAATGATGCTGCGAAACCATACGAAATTTACCCGCGAGCACGGACGAGTTGAATATCAGAAACGATATGATGAATATACAGGGGAAAAAATAAAAAAACAAAGAGTAAAAGTTGAAGTTATTGAAAGAGAATACGATTATTTTCAGGATATGCGGAAAATTTTCAGAAGGTCGATTTCTCTTATAATTGCGATAGCGGTAACTCATTATCTGCCTGCGCTTGTTGAAAAAATACTTAATGACGATTATGATGAGGAAGTGGATACTTATCCTTATAAAAATTATGCAATAATAGAAAAATGTATAGATAACATTACCACTTTCCGTATTTGGTGGGGATTACCCTTGGATCCAGAGCTCTTGATCCAGTAAAACCTCCCCATTACAAACCGCACTTGTCTTGCATCAGAGTCCAGATGAAATTTGGAAAAAGAATTATTGGGTCGTTTTCAGCGCATGTATGGCATAATACATGCGTATATAAATTTTTCTTGACTTGTTGCGTAAATAGCTGTTGCTATGTTAAAATTTAGAAAGATTAAATATAGCTACCAAATAGGAGGATCCCATGAGAAAATTGCGTGTTGCTTTAATTTCAGGAATGATCAGTGTAATATTTCTTTTATGCACTACCTCGGTTTTTGCCATAGATTATGTTCTTGGTGCGCGAGCAGGTTTTTTCTTCTGGCGGCCATTCTATAAAGATATGCCGTCGGGAACCGGATTAGATGACATCCGCACTGGTCATGGTGGATTATATGGGCCTATCCTTGCGGTTAATTTTACCGAACAAATTACTCTTTCGGTTTCAGGACTTTTTGGACAGCAGACCACCCAGTGGCATACATGGGATGGATACAATGTCTCTAATGAAGGAACGCAATATCAGTATTCACGCACCTCATATGTTGAGGCAAATCGCTACGATGTGGATAGTGCGCTAAGCTATGCGCTCATTCGAGGGCTTCATATATTTATTGGATACAAGTTTCAGTATATGGGCATGGATTGGTATTCAACCGAGCGCATATACTTAATAACCGACAATCGTACCGAAATCCGCAATGACAAATTTGAGTTTAAGGTTCCATTCAACGGGTTTGCACTTGGCATTGGGTATTCTGCCAATCTTTCAAATTTGTATTATTTCACCATCAGCCTTTCAGGAATATACGCACGTGGCCAGTTCAAAGTGTATCAAATCTCAACCGAATATAATGATACGGGCTTTGTTCCTTCGACCCCAACCGAGCCGAATCCACGGGATGAATCCCAAAACATCAAAATACATGAATATGGAATAAATATTGAGCCTTCGGTGGGAATCCGGACTCCGGGGCCGCTCGTCACTCTCGGTATTCGCTACCAGCTTTTGCGGAATCAGTTTTATAATCTGGATTCCTCGGGCGGAGATGGTCCCGATGATCGATGGATGAATGACCATCTCTATGGAATTTTCGTATCGGTCATGTATGTATTGTAAGGAATTTTTTACATCACTGATTATGTAAATGTTCCCCTTTGGGCACAACGCATTGGGTAAAACCGATTTCTTGTATGCTTACAATATGAGGAAAGCGGTGTTTTAAGGTGACATAATCACAGTGCACCTTTCTGATGATGGTATTACAGAGGGAAGAGTCGGTTGTTTCCACCCTGTTTTTTTTAAAAACGCATTATTTTTGTTTAAAATATAGAATTTTATCATAAAATAATTCATATTGTAATATTTTAGATAAAATTTGATTTGACATATCTTTTCGATTTTAATGAGTGGTAGTAAAATCGGATTTTGTATATAAAGCTTTTTTGGCCGTGCATTATATCTGTACAATGTGTCAGAATTAAGACAGGTCGTACGGGTACTACATACAATTTATTTCGCATACTAAGCGACTCGCATTTAACGTATCATGGTGTGGTAAACCGTGCCGCGGAATAGTCCGGGCCAATGGAAGGGGAGATATTGTATTATCTATCACCCAGAGCCGGGAGAGTATTGTGTAAGAGAAGAGGTAATTGAATTTTATGCGTGGAAGGGGAATTGTGGTGATGAATTTTAAAAGCAGGATGTTACTTCTTGTAATGCTTCTAACCGTATTTTCGATATCCCTCTTTGCGTCGGAGATTATCTATCTGGATAATGAACACATCCAGGAATATCATGGGGTGCAGGGGAAATGGTATCAGGTGAGCGCGAAAAATCAGCTCAATGCCCTCATGACCAGGCATGAAGTTCAACTGGAAGATGTGCTCAGGGTTAATTCTGCCGCACAGGTACGGCACCTTATTGGATCCTATGTATTCATTCCCTATTCGGAAAAATGCCTCAAAGAGCTGGAAGAGAAAGGCATGGGACGAAAAGCCCTCGAATGTCGCGATGACCAATTCATCTGGCCACTCGCCGATGTTTCAGTACTCACTTCAGTGTTTGGATTGCGCTGGGGGGAAATTCATCCCGGTCTTGATATGCCCGTTCCGAGGGGGACTATTGTACGCGCCGCGAAGGATGGAAGAGTTATTGCCTCCGGCTATGCGGGCGGCTATGGCAGGGAAGTGGTCATCGAGCACCGCAATAACTTCATTACGCGGTATGCGCACAATTCAGTAAACTTTGTTAAGGTGGGAGATCTGGTGCGAAAGGGGCAGGCAATTGCGCTTGTCGGTACTACCGGGCGCTCCACAGGCCCTCATCTCCATTTTGAGATCAGGCTGAACGAGATTCCGCTTGATCCGCTCGATTTCCTTCCGGAAAATCCTGCGCTCCAGGTAAATGAGCACCGGCTGAAAAATTGGCGGTAATTTTGTATATCAGCAATACCGCATATGCGGGGCATCAAAATCTATCGGTATAGATGCGCGGTACACGCGAGCTTATGCGTGTGAGAATTTCGTAGGTGATTGTCCCTGCTTTTTCGCAAACTTCCTCGAGAGGAATTTCCCTTCCATCCATTTCGCCGAAAAGAAGCACATCGTCGCCATTATACGCGGTTCCTTCAGGACCAATATCCACCATCGTTTGATCCATGCATACGGTTCCCACTACCGGATATCTTTTCCCGCGAATGAGTACTTCTGCGCGGTTTGAGAGAATTCGTGGGAATCCATCGCCGTATCCCACAGGAAGCGTGACAATTCTTGTTTGCCGATTGGTGGTAAAGCTATGATTGTAGCTTATACCTGCTCCTTCAGGTACGACCTTAAAATATGAAACTTTGGTTTTCAGGCTCATTGCGGGGAGGAGTGCTGAAGGGAGATTTTTCGCGCTATAGCTTTTCCCGCGAGGATCATAGCCATAAAGCATGATTCCAGGGCGTACCATCGTGTAGTGTGAAGCCGGAAAGTCGATTATGCCTGCTGAATTTGCAAGATGCAGATGAGGAGGATTGATACCCAATTTTTTCACGAACGATATCACCCGCTCAAATCTCACTATCTGTTCTCTGGTGAATTCTAAATCGGATTCCGATTTTGCGAAGTGGGAGAAAATTCCCACAATTTCTATGCAGGGCATTGAAGCGCTTTCAGCAATGAACCGTTCGGCATTGTACCAGTGGACTCCGATACGTTCCATGCCGGTGTCGATTTTCAGATGAACTTTTGCCGGTTTTTTCATCGCTATTGCGCAATCGGATATTGCCCTGGATTTATCGATTGAAGAGCTGGTGATTTCCACATCGTTGCGGATAAAATCGGGAACCTGTTCGGTGTTGATGCCTCCCAGAACCGCTATCGGTGCGGATATGCCGTGTGCGCGCAAAAAAAGCGCTTCTTCAAGATATGCTACCCCGAGTGAATGCGCGCCGGCGCGCATCAATTCCTGTGAAATCCGCACAATACCGTGGCCGTAGGCGTTTGCTTTGACCATTGGCATAATTTGTACGTTACTCCCCACCAATTTTTTCACAATTTCAAAATTATGAAGAAGTCGCGGAATGGAAATTTCGGCTCTGGTAGGGCGGTTGAGATATGCTTCGTGGGTGAAAACCATTTATTTGGAAAGTTCCTTCGCAAGTTTTGAATAGAATTCATCAGGATTATCATTCATAATGAAATGGCCGCTTCCGTAAATCTGTATTGTTTTAATTCTTTTAACATTTTTCAAAATCCGCGGTAGGCCATCTCTGTCCGGATAAAAATATACTTTTTTTATGGGAAGCGAAAAAAACGCATCGATAATTTTGCCGCTTCGGGTCAACTGAATCAGAGACTCGTCGCTTTTTTGAAAACCGGTTGGATCGGATGAGCGGCTCCACCGGTACCAGAGTTTATAGCCGTTTTCTTCGGGTGTTCCCTTTGAATTTTCAATGCGGAGTGCGAGCTTGTTGCTGAATTCCTCAAAAGTAGGCGGCGTTATGTGTTGCTGTTGCGAACCGTTCTGGCTGCCGAGACAGCCGTCTACATCCATCAATGAAGGAAAGCGTTTGGGGTTCTTTTGGGCAAGCAGCACCGCAATTGCGCCTCCCATGCTGTGCCCCACCAGATGAATCTTTTTGTGAGGTATTTTGCGCACCAGCTCATAGAGTACCCCCGCATGATCGGTAAGCGAGTATGAGAAATCCTTCGGGCGGTCGGATTTGCCGAATCCCGGAAGATCGACTGCAAGAAGAGAATATTTTTTCAATTTTTTCTGCTTCCATGCGCCATAAAAGGATTCTTTTGAACATGCAAGCCCATGGATGAAGAGGAGTATCTCCCTTCCCCCGGGACGGTATTTATAATGGAGTTTCATTGATTTTCCATTATAGCGAATTGTGGTGGACAATTCATGCCCGAAAACGGATGGGGGCAAAATTATTAAAGAAGAGAAGGTGAACATGAAAATCGCCATGGATGTAAAGATGCAAGTTTTGTCATGGAAGAATCTGGCACGCATATAACAATTCCCTGTTTGTTGCTCTCGTATACTACTATTTCGACATGGATAATGAATAACCGCATGGATTTTTACTATGAATGGGGTAAAGGTGCGATTCCGCATTGTTTTTTCAAGAGATTTTTCTTATTCCACCAGTTGTTGCGATGATGAAGAGGGGAAAATAATGTATTAAGGCACGCCTTACTTTTTATCTGCGCGCATCAATAAATGCGGGCGTGGAAGGAGCAGAAAGTGAACTCCGGTAGGCCTCAGCTGCAAATGAATTTCGCGCAGGGGATATATCCCAGCTTTTGCCTGCCGATCCGATAGATTCTCCGGTTTGAGGATTTATTGGCGTAAATCGGGGTGGCTTGATATCCTGCCGGAAGCGGCGCATGGGTGCAAGGGGGTCTTCGGCAACAAATTCACCTGGCATGGGAAGGTGCACCTCGGACTTAAATCTGCTGAGAGGCCCAATAGGAGAATCTCCCCGCATTCGAACAAACGATTCATACGGGTTTCGAAACGGTGTTATGTGTGCACGTATCACCATATGCGGCCATCGCTCATCTGTTATCTAATATACAAAGAGTAAGATCTTTTGTCAAGGTTTTTGTTGATGAGTGCGATGGCAGAAAATCCGGATTCTGGTATTATATTATATAGAGACAGATCGGGTATATGTGTACATCAATTGCACAATTGCATCGTGCGGTATACCCTTATTCTGACTGTGTACCCACAAACGCAGTTTTCTTCGATTGCTCATCATCCCTCTTTTCTTTCTTCGCAGGTATAATGGTGCTGTTGCGATCCTCTCCGGCACAGGAAAGTGCCGTTGCCACATAATCATCGGGATAAATTTGTAGACCGATATGGTTTCCGGGCAGCACCTTCAGAGAAAGAATTGACCCGTTTTTCATGGCGGAAGGGTAAAATTTCTCGAAAAAACGGCTCGCTTCTTCGGGCACAACAGATTTCGGATTGGCAATCCCCACGGCGCGATATGGGAAAAGGGAATCGTTTTCTCCGAAAAGCACAGTGATGCTTTTAAGATGCCCTACGGGAAAATTTGTATCGTCAAGATATGTAGCGCAGTCTTTGATGTCGCGCAATGGCCTTCCGGCTTTCAATGGGTTGAAACCGCCAAATGCGCACGAACCGGCGGAGCGCAGGCAATCGCCCCCTACGCCGCGGGCGATGCCCCATCCCGCAGAAGTTACTTCCATCCCTTCGCCGCTAAAATAGCCGGTGCTGATGCGCATGGACTCCCAGGAAAATCTGGCAAAAATCCGCGGCCCCGCAAGACAGGAGTTTTCTCCCCATTGTATGTAGCCGGCCGGACAGATATGCACAAGACTTTCAACCGAGGCAGGGTATTTGGAGGCGAAACGGCGGGCCAATATTGCTCCATGGGAATACCCTGCTGCGAGAATAGATGTGGCGATTTCATTGTGAATGGGAATTGCATCCGCATCTTCAATCACCAGTTTAGGGGCGACAGGGGGGATACTGTAATTTTGTATTGTAATGCCGTGTTTTCCAAAAACGCGCCTTGACACTTCCATAAGAATGATATCTTTCCCGGCATCTCCCCGCCATGCGGGGTCAGAGCCATAGGGTGTGTCGCACACAGGGATAAGAAGCACGCCGGATTTTGAATCGCGCGTTAGGCGAGTAATGAATTCGTCGGCGTTATCGGGCCGCTGGGCATGGCCGTGAAAGAATATAATTGCCGCACCGGAGAGTTTTCCCGCACTTTTGTTTTCTTTTTTCTCATCATCGCTTCGGGCATCGAAAAATTTGTAGTATGCTTTCAGCCAGTCGCCGTTGAAGCGAATGGTGAAGGAACCGCTTTCGGTACATGGCCTTGCAGGGCGCTCGTACCCTTCGAGCGGAAACACAGCTACCTGAGCAAGGAATAGTATGATGAAGAAAAAGTGCAACCGGCGCATAGGATGCCTCCTACAAGCATAAGCGATATTTGAACAGAAGTGTTACCAGTACGAGTGAGTATATCCTCTCTTTCATCTCAGTTTTTCTAAATAAGAAAATTCATTGCGGGTACTGTTTCCACTCAAAAACCGGCTGTACGGGAAATCGCGTTTCTCAAAATTTGCGTGCACAATAATTGATTATCATGTACAAAAGTCCTTTGTTTGTTCAGAAAAAAATAGAAAAAAAATTAATAAAACCGACCTGTCAGTCAAATTTTTTGTTGACCTTTTTCCTGCTTCGGTGGTATTATTGTCATAGAGTAGGAGTCCGACTGGACGGTTGTAGGTTCGGTCGAATAATGTTTTCGTGAGGGGAGATGTCTATGTATCGCGTATTACACTCTTTCATGTTTTTGCTACTTGCGATAGGATTGTCTTTCTGGGGCTGTGCAGGGCAGGCGATTGATTATTTTCAGGTGAACGATGCGTTGCCCGATTACGAGCTTTTCAGTTTGCTCGACGATTATCCTTCCTTAAAAGAGCCATTTTCAAATCTGGATCCGGTTGAATTTAACCAGAAAATGTCTCAGCCAATAAACGAGGATGTTTCGCTGGCGAAAGAAGTGCTGGGATTGACAGTAGGACTTTTGACGCATTCGGAGCATCCAATCACCGATTCAATGGCCTCGCTGCGGCTCATATTGCAAAGAATTATTGAGCAGGATTTTCGCGACGATCCCAGTGAAGGATATAACAACTATGCTTCCGATTTTTTTAATTATTTAGACGATCTCTCCGGTTCCGATCCGAATATAGGCAATGAAGTGATAAGCATGCTCAGGAAAAACGTTGAATATATACGCGACACCTATGATGAAACTGAAATCGAAGATGTGATGAGCGACCTCATCGCATTTTTGCGCGATACAGAGGGCCAGACCCTTCAGTCAGAGCTTCCGCTTTTGCAGGAAGGCCTCGCGAAGCTTCTCATGATTGCGAATGAAGAAGAGAGCTCATCCGGCCTTGGAAATGCCGTGAACGGCATTGATGCGCTTTTATCCGGGGTAAACGATATCGCGACAGGGGACGCTGAAGCGCGTGAAGCATTGTATGAGGTGATACGATCTTCGGGAGAGATTTTTACTGCCTCGGCCGGCGGGAAGAATTTTGCCACCATATTGAAAGAGCTTATGATAAACCTTGAAGATTATGCCACAGAGGGTGGATCGGTAT
>DYLV01000126.1 GCA_020721925.1 Leptospira biflexa | reverse complement strand
CAAGATTGTATTCGCCAATGTTTCCGGTGGTAAGATCGATATCTAAAATTTTTCCCATGTAGCCTTTATACATTGAGCCCATGTTTTAACCTCCAACCATCGTTATGTAAAGAGGCACCTGTATGCCCGAAATCTGCTTAACGCTATGTAAAATAATTTTCGCATAAATCCATGTGAATTGATTGTATGAATAATTGCAAGAAAAAATTGGTTGGCTGACCAAATAAATTATATGGGTTGCTGTTATCTGAAAATACTGTTACTGACGGTGATATTAAGACAAAGCGCGTAGCTATTCCATCGAGCACGTGAGGTGGTAGGTGAAATGAGTTATATTGTCAAATATAATGATTATAAATAAATAATTATTTATGTAAAATTTGTGGTACGCTAAAACAGATTGATTTGTGGAAAACGTCCTTATAATTACAAGATTAAAAAACCGCTTTTTGGGATATTGTTTTTTTACAATGAAGGCGATTTGAGACGTGTCAATAAAATGTGTTTGACCTCATACACTTAACACAGCTATAGGTATTCTATCATCGCGTTTAATGCGAATAATCTTACACTGTTGCAGGGGATTCATGAAAACAAACATTCAAAGCGCCGATTACCGCAATTACCTTGAGGATCTCAAGGGGTACTATGGAAGTCAGGAATCGAAGGAAGAACGCCGACCTGTCGGTGTTCGCATCAAAGCCCTTCGGGAGATACAGGGGATGGATATCGCAAAGCTTGCGGGCATTGCGGGCATAGACGAGGGCTATCTTGCGGATATTGAAGAATTAAAGGTATTTCCCGATCTGGGGACAATCATACGCCTCTCAAAGGCGCTTAAAATATCCACCGGCTTCATGTTTGATGCGGATTCAGGATACAGCTATTCGATCGTGCGCAGCGAAGACCAGAGGCGCATCAGCAGGGCGATGTCGGGTCGCAGGGAGAAGCCGGAATATGAATATGTATCGCTTTCCATGGGTGTCACGTCGCGCCACATGGAATCATTTATTGTGATGTTAAAGGGCAATGAATACGGGGATGAACCCTCAACACACGAAGGAGAGGAATTCCTCTATGTGCTTGAAGGGTCGCTTACGATCAAACTCGGGAAAAAAGAAGAAACGCTAAAAGAAGGCGACAGTATTTTCTACCTCTCAACTGTGCCGCATTCACTGAAAAATAACGGAGATACAAACGCGGTTATCCTCGCTGTGGTATATACAGGATGATGGTGTGCAAACGTTGTGAGAGAATCGACCGCGCGTTGTGATAATCTCGCTTTAAAGGTGGGATGCTGAGTGTGAATTCTTTTTTTTATGCCGATTTTCATTCTATCTTGACAGAAAGCCCCCATCGCCTTAGGTAGGTCTGAAGCGGACCGCAATGCGGAAAAGAAGGAAGCGCGCGGACCGGAAAAAATTTTGCAGAAGAGGTGCTATTATGAATATTCTCATATTCGGGCCAAACGGAAGCGGCAAAGGCACACAGGGTGCGGTTGTGCAGAAGAAGTTCAATGTGGTGCATGTGGAGTCGGGGGTTATTTTCAGAGAGAACATCAAAAAGGGTACGGAAATTGGTAAAAAAGCGAAAGAATATATCGATCGCGGAGAGCTTGTTCCCGATAGCATCACCATCCCGATGATCATCAGCCGACTTCAGGAAAGCGATTGTGCGAAGGGATGGCTTCTGGATGGCTTTCCTCGCAGTATTGAGCAGGCGAAAGCCCTTGATGAAGCGCTTGCAAAAGCGAGGATGAAGCTCGATTATGTGATTGAAATTGTGCTGGACCGGGAGACCGCAAAAAACCGCATTATGGGACGCCGGCTCTGTGCAAACGACAATAACCATCCCAACAATATTTTTATCGATGCAATTAAGCCTGTTGAGAAAAACGGAAAACTCGTGTGCCGTGTGTGCGGCGGAGAGCTTTCGGCGCGTTCGGACGACCAGGATGAAACAGCAATCGGCAAGCGCCATGATATTTATTACGATACAAAAACCGGTACGCTTGCCGCAGTAAATTATTTTAAAGAAGTTGCAAACAAAAAGGGGATTAAAATCATCGAGTTAGACGGTAAACCTGGTGTCAGGGAAGTCACCGAAGAACTGATGAAGAAACTCGGATAAGCCATCCGCGAGTTACCCATATTCACGAGAACAGTATAGAGAAAGCGAAATGCCTGCAGATTGTTCTATCTGCGGGCATTTCATTTAATACTGGCCGGCATCGATGTGCGATAGCGTAACGGCCTCCGGGATGAAGTATTTATGCGGGTGAAAATGTACAAATAGTGTTTCAATAGCACATATTTCACATGCCGTTTTGCCAATGAATTTTTATTACCTGCCGGGAGTGAGTGTAAGGAGTGTCTTCAATATTTGATGAAAGTTTGAAGGCATGAGTGCCGACATGTATAGAATAGAGGCTGCCGGCATTTTGCGTGAGAATCCGCGAGGTGCAGACAAACCGGGCGGCGATATCACACTCGAGAGGAAATCTATGGCGCAACGTGTCTTGCAATATGGAAATAATGAGAAAATAATAAAAGCCGGAACTCTTGAACAGCGCATGTACATCATTCTGGAGGGCAGGGTGTCCATCACGCTTTCGGATGGGAGCAACACCGTACAGGTGGCGGAACTCGGGAAAGGCGATTTCTTTGGGGAGATATCGCTTTTTACCAACACGCCGCGAAGCGCAAGTGTGATAGCGGTCGGAAACGTGAAGGTGGCATATATTGATAAAGTTGAAGAATTAAAGGCGTTTTTAATGCGCAATCCCGCATTTGCTGCGAAGATGGTGCAAATACTCTGTAAAAGGCTTGCTGAAACCGATAAGCTTTTGATTGGCAAAATAAGCGAGATGAACAGGATAACACTGATGCGCGATGTGTAATCAACGGTGGTGGTGCTTGTGGTAGTACATCGCTTTATCGGCGCGTGCAATGATTGTTTCAATATCTTCGTCGATTTCCGGACTCGTTGAAGTGTAGCCCCACGAAAGCCCCAGCTCTGTTTTCAATATGCCTTCCGAATTCGTTTCCTTGATTCCCTCAGCCAGACGGGTGCTGATCTTCTCTTCACATCCGCGTTTTGCGTTTATCATAAGCACGGCGAACTCATCGCCACCCCAGCGCGCAATGACGTCGGTGGTGCGGAAAGTTTTTCGTAAAATTCCCGCCGCAAGAATGAGCGCCCTGTCGCCTTCGGGATGTCCGAACTGGTCGTTGATCTTTTTCATGTTGTTGAGGTCGATGAAAAAGAGCACCAGATTTTCACCATTCCTTTTCGCAAGGTTCATTTGCTGTTTAGTAAGTTTGATGAATCCCCGGCGGTTGTAGAGGCCGGTGAGCTGGTCAATCATAGAAAGTTCGCGCAATGTGTTTTCGTAGATTTTGCGCGCCGTGATGTCCTGCACCTGCACCATGTAGCCGTAGACTGTATTGGAGTTCATGCAAAGTGGGGTGAGAAGCACGTCAAGATGGATTATACCGTTTCTTGATGTTTCATACAGATTGTGGGCGCGTACAAGACCGAAATCAAACGGCGCCTCATAGCGAACGGTTTCTCCTTTTTTTAATTTTTCCTTGTATTCTTCTGAAAGATTGGGATCTTCAAAAAGCTTAAATCCTTTCACTTTATCGACAGAACTTACGCCGAAAATGTTCAGGCATGATTGGTTGGCGTCTAAAAGTTCACCCTTCTCATCGTACAGTTCGATGCCAATGGGCGAGGACTCGTAGATCAAACGAAATCTTTCCTCGCTGGCGCGAAGCGCTTCCTCGAGTCTGTGCCTGTTCAATGCTGATTCGACATTGATTAAAAGTTCGTGGTCGTTAACGGGCTTGGAGAGAAAGCCATAGCAGTGAGTGTGTTGCAGCCGTGTTCGTATAGACTGATCTGATTTCCCGGTGACGATAATACAGGGGATGTGCAATTCTTTTAAAAAAGTTTGTGAAAAATCGATTCCGTCACAATCGGTATCTGTGAGCGCAATATCTATGATGGCGATATTGGGCTTAATTTCGCGTGCAATGCGTGTGCTTTCCTCACAGCTTTTTGCGATGCCTGCAATTGAATATCCCGCATCCTCAAGTACCTTCGAGAGGATGCGTGCGAGAATGATATCGTCTTCAACAATGAGTACTTTTGCTGATTCCATGTGCATTAATAATGATGATG
This sequence comes from Leptospira biflexa, assembly GCA_020721925.1. Taxonomy (GTDB): domain Bacteria; phylum Spirochaetota; class UBA4802; order UBA4802; family JAGODF01; genus DYLV01. Next base: position 4,101 of record DYLV01000126.1, on the reverse strand, counting down.
AAATACAGGAAAACCATTAGAAAAATATCACAAATATGCTGAAAGTCAAATAATTTTTTTTGCGACGAGCCCGCGCATGGGAACATCAAATCATTATTTTCCTGAAATGCTCATCTGAAATGTGATCATCAGGTATGGGTATGATTGCTTTTCCGGGTTTACTCTGTTCAATAAATCTGTGATTGTCATCCGGTTTTCCGTAGCGCACAATTGCCGCGAGCACCATATTCATTGTCTCCTCATCAAGTATGCCGCGCACAAATGCGCAGGGGCCTTTGAACTGCGGTTCGAAAAAAAAATCGGCTTCGTGTTTGTATTTTAAAAGCTCTTCGTTTTCTTTCTCATTGCGGGCGATGATGAATTTTACATTCTTGCCCGGTCTGAAATGCCTTCCCACGGTGAGCAGATACACATCGGTCATGGAGAACCCGGAATGAAAATTCAAAATATCTCTGACGCGCGCGGATATTTTTACATCGGTAAAAAGGCAACCCCCTGCAGGTGATTGATATTCCGTGATGCCAAATTGTCGGGCGAGTTCCATCTGTCGTGTGCGACCTCTTCCTGAAATGTCGAAGAGCCTCTCGCGATCGACAATGCCGGTTTTTTCTGCTTCGGTTGCGGGAAGCTTTTTTGCGCACAGTGGCCGTAAAAGTTTTCCTTCCAGTCCACTTTCTTTTTCGATGTGCCGCATCATGTGCCGCATCTGCGACATGGGACGCTGGCCTATCACCTCACCCGTTGCCACAAACGATGCCTTTTCCGCTTCAAGGGATTGTGCCGCATATCGAAGAAAAAAGATTTTACAGTCAATGCAGGGATTCATTTGCTTGCCGTGGCCGTGGGGTGGATTTTGAACCATGGCCATATAATCCCTGCCAAGGCGAATATGTTTCAACGGCAGGTTTATCTGTTTCGCGAGCTTTGACGGAATGAAAGACTCAGGATCGGCATCGGGGGCAACGAAGGGAAGGATGAAATGATACCCGACTAATTCTACGCCCTGTTCAAGGAGCACTTTTCCCGCCAAGAGGCTGTCAAGTCCTCCCGAGTAAAGAAGTATCCCTCGTTGATTCACTCAACTTCCTCGTGATTGAAAAGCTGAATGGTGACCTCATCACCTGCTTCATATACTTCCCTTTCCGCGGGGAGAATGATAAGACAGTTCGCTTCGTGCATCGACCGGAGAATTCCAGAACCCTGCGGGCCGGTTGTCGCGACAAACAATGTGCCGTTCTCAATTGAGAAAAATCCGCGAACAAAGTGCGTCCGTCCTTTTTTCTTTGTAATTTTTTCTTTCAATTTGGCGTGCACTTCCGGTAATCGAATTTTTCGCGCGCCCATGAGTGAAAGAAGGGCGGGACGCACGAACTGGATGAATGAGAGGAGGGAGGATACGGGATTTCCCGGAAGACCGAAAAAAAGTTTTTTTGCATTTTGTGTATGTAAGATCCCGAAGATACAGGGTTTCCCTGGCTTCATTTTTACCGTTTCGAACACGATGCGCACGCCGAGCTTCCGCAGCACTTCCGGGACAAAATCATATTCTCCCATGGAAACACCACCGGTGGTAATGATGATGTCGCAGCGGGTTGCTTCTTGAAGCAGACGCTCGGTATCTTCTCTGGAGTCTTTTGCAATGCCCAGATAATGCGGCTTTCCGCCGTATTTAAGCACTTCGCCGAAGAGTGAATACGCGTTGCTGTTACGAATATGCCCATGAGAAAGCGTTGTACCCGGTTCAACCAATTCATCGCCGGTTGCAATGATGGCGACTTTTGCTTTCTGGTATACCGGTACGTGCGTAAAATTAAGCGAAGCCAGCATTCCCATCACGGCCGGAGTAATCCTGTCGCCCTTGCGAAGCACTTTCATTCCCCGACAGATATCTTCGCCGGCATGACGAATGTTTTCTTCGGGCTTAATGGGGCTATAAAAACTTACCATTCCGCCAGATTCAGATGCGTCTTCTACCGGCACCACCGCATCAGCGCCGCGCGGTAAGACCGCGCCGGTCATAATACGTACGGCACTTTGTAAAGATACCACGGTAGCTTCATCGCCCGCCTTCGATTCGCCTGAGACAGGAAGTGAAATTGGTTTTTCCTTTGATGCATTGCGAATTGCAGAGGAAACTACAGCATAGCCGTCCATCGCAGAATTGTCAAATGGAGGGATATCGACGTCAGAAACAATATCCTGCGCAAGAAAACGATGTACCGCCTCATAAAGCGGTACAGTTTCGGTATCCATCAAAAACGACTGTTCCAGCACAAGCGCACGCGCTTCGTCCGGTGAAATCATTGGAGTTTTATCTTTTCTGGTCATAAGGATGGTATTGAAACATGTAACGAGGAATGCAAGGAATTTTTTTTATTGATTGGTCAGAGCGTCTTAATACTCTCGCAGCCTGTCCTTGAGAAGCAAAAAGACACGGCGAAGTGCTTTTCTCATCTTGTATTCGGAGATTCCTAAGTCGGCGGTGATATCCTTGATCTGATGATTTAGAATATGGTACCGTAAATAGATGATGCGCTCTTCGTCACTCAGACTTTCGATGGCCTCGCAGAGGGTTGATATCACCTCGCCTTCAATGTAAAGATCTTCCAGGCTCGGAGCGGGATACAGGTCGGGATCGAGTGTCTCGAAGTCCGCGTTCATCACATGCGCGTTTTCTTTGTCAATGTATCGGAAATAATCCTTAACATGATTTATCGCCGCGGTGATCAGGTATCCCTTTGTTCGATCTCCGGTCGGGTCGATTTCAATTTCATTGCGGTATAATTTTAGAAAAAGGTCATGTAAAATGTCTTCGGCGATTTGCAGATTCTGAATCTTGCTGTCGATAATTTTTAAAAGCGTTCTTCCATATCGGCTGTAGCATTCTGCCACACAATCGCCGTTCAATTTTTTATTCCTCGAATGCATGATGAAGCGTGACATCGGAGTTTTCTTCGGTCAATGAATGGCTTCTGAATTATGGCGGACCATTTCGACGGCAGAAGTCGCAGGCATGGTTTCTCCGTCAATCATTACGGTTTCAAGCTGCTCCACGTCAAGCCCAAGTTCCAGAGCCGCATCGATGTAAAACTGAAGCACATGCACCAGGCGGCGCACTGCTTCATCTTTGCTGTTTCCGTAGCAGTTCACGTCAAGTTCGGGGCAATTTGCGATGATATCTTTTCCCGATTTAATTATTTTGACGTGGATCTTCACCTTTTTCACCATTTTATATGTTTAATATTGAAATATTATAAAAAACGTGAAGGCGGATGCCTGATCCCTGCGCTAAAAAAGGAGCGAATAACGCAGGGCAGCTTTCGCAGCGTTTTTTCTCTTCCAGTGATATTATCGTCACGACTAAAAATCGCCTTGATAGAAAGCGGCGCAATTTTTTGCGAAACGCAGATAAAACAGAGAAAAAATCTTTAAAAAAAAGTGAACAAATAAAAATTTTTAAAAAGTTGTACTAATTTGTTGACAAAAACGGCCTCGCTGGTTGTATGGTTCTCAAACTTAAGGATGATCACTCAAAACTCATTTGTACGGAAGAAAAAGTAAAAACGCGATTTTTGCATATTCGACCATCGGTATGCAACTGGCTCTTTTTCTTATTCTTTTTACTTACGGCGGTTACAGGCTTGATGTGAAGTTTGGCACGAGTCCTGTTTTTGTGCTCCTCGGGGCGGTTCTTGGGCTGGCAGGCGGCATGTACAATCTGCTGAAGGGCCTGAAGGAAATTGACAGGTATTTGAAGAAAAGTGGTGCGCCGGAAGAGAAGCGGCGTAAATGGCTATAAAGGGCTTTTCAATCCTAAAAGTGGAGTTGTGTGAGTGATGCTACACGTACTGCGTACCGTTACCAGTGTTATTACATCATCGCACGGCGGTGAAGAATCTGTAAGCGAAGTTGTAATGCACCATCTTACCGACCATCCTATCGTTGCTTCAGAAAGTTCAAACGTAATCATCAAGTATATTCATCAATTGAATACCACGGTTTTCAGCGAGAAGCTTTTCGGTATCTTTGATATGCGGATTACCCGCTGGGTTCTCATGATGTGGATCGCGGCGCTTCTCTGTCTCATCGTGTTCATCCCCA
>DYLV01000125.1 GCA_020721925.1 Leptospira biflexa | reverse complement strand
CGTGATCGTCTGGTGGGGGGTACCGCCGAATTTTATGAAGGAATATTTCGGCTAACCCCCTCAATTACCTCTCTTTGCAGCCTCCTATTGACCGGATGATACGTTCTGGACACTATCGATACGCAATTATTATTACAAAAGTGATAATGTTACATATCTGCGCACATCACTTTGCTTATATGATTATATATTTGTAGTTTAAAGATTTATTTTCCAGCATTTTTATGGATTTCCGAACCGTTCCCATAAGGTCTTATTCAATCGGCGAGGTATCGACTTAAAAACAATCCAGCAGTGAATAATCTAATTTTATCGCTATTTACATTTTTTACAAAAAAATAATATCGTCTTTATGTGAAAAAAATATTCATCCAGCAACTTCTTGTTGTCGACATGAACGATTTTTTTGTGAGGAAGTATGATGATTAACGCAACAGCCGATGACACAAGTACAAACCAACCATACCTGATTGAAGAATTTACTGATACCCCTGCATCCCGATCTTCAAAAACGCCGATCGTATTCAACATGCGCCCTTCGGCAATGCACGGAAGAATAATCGGAAGCATCGCGAGCAGTTTTTATTGTACAATGGGTGATATTAAAATCCACGATCTTGCAGAATGGCTCGTCAACAATGCATCAGTAAAAGCAGTAGGCGTCATAAATGATAGCGGACAAGCACAAGGAGTCATCGTAGGAACAGAGCTATTCAATATTTTAAGCACAAAATTCGGACGGGAACTGCACTTCGGTAAAAACCTTTATACAATTGTCCATCATACCGAATCATTCAATTATACTGAAAACATTTTCAGCGTTGCTTCGAAAATTTCTCCCAGCCTCCTAAATCCTGAACCGACATATTTCCTGCTCACCGATCAGTCGGGAAGATTCGCTGGTATTTTCTCAACTCATGATGTACTGGTGTATCTTTCTGATATCACCAAAAAAGATATCAACCTGGCATCCAGAATACAGGCGTGTGTGGTTCCAAAAGAAAAATTGAGCGAAGGGAAAAAATTTCGTTTTATTGCGCAAGCGAAAATGGCCAAAGAAATTGGCGGCGATTTTTATACAGTGAAACAGTACGAAAAAAACAAGTGGTTTTTTGCCCTGTGTGATGTGTCTGGCAAGGGAATGTCGGCGGCACTTATGTCGGTTACGATTGGAGGCATGGTACACCTGTACGATTTTTCCCGCGGGATAAGAAGTTTTGCGTCTGCTCTTAACGAATATTTTTATCAAACCTTTGAAGGCGAGCAATTCGTCACCGGAGTTTTTTTAGATTTCGATGAAACAACAGGAAAACTCGAATTCTGCGATGCCGGCCATTCGATGCTTTTCTTCATTCGCAATGGACAAATCAGGCGTTTTCGCACAAAAGAAGAAAATCCTCCACTTGGAATACGCAAAAGCTTTTCAATAAATAGCGGAAGCGTTTTCCTCAAACCCGCCGATATGATTATTATCTGCACTGACGGTATTGACGACCAGAAAGATCCTACCGGTAAAAGATACGGCATCGGGCGCTTCCTTCGCACGGTGACCCAAAAGAGAAATTCAGATTTTTCAGAAATACTCCATTCCGTTTTTTCCGATATTGAGGAATTTCGTCAAAATCAGCCTCAAGATGATGATATCAGCATACTGCTTTTTGAATATCACGGACATGCAGACATTCAACAGAATGAACCAAAGTAAATAATGAAATTATTCAAACAAATTAAATCACAAATTATCATGCTTTCAGGCATCGGCATTGCTGTACTTTCCGTGCTCGCAATTGGAATAATAGGCATATTTCTTTTATCAAACGCGAACGACCATTACCGCGCTCATATAGAAGCGATAGACCTCGCACGGCAGGCTCAGCTTGAACTCGATAAGCAATATTATACATGGAAAAAGATCATGCTTGAGGGCAATGATTTTTCTGTGTATAAATCACAATATCACGAATTTTCCTACCACATGGTCCACGTGAGTGATCTACTTTTCAATTTAAAACTGATGCTTCTGGAAAAAACCATCGGCAAAGATATTTCAGAATTGCGCACCCTTCACTTCAGCCTGAGCAAAGAATACACGCATGTGCTTTTGAATCTGGAAAAAGCGGGTTTTCAAGAAAAAAAGAAAAGCATAAATATTTTCCGGGAAAAAGAAACCATGCTTCTTGCAAAAATGAACCGTATCGTGGAACGCATCAGGGACGAAAGCTCAAGAGATATAGGGGATCTCATAGAGTTTTATCTTCGATTAATCGCCGTTTCAATTGCCTTACTCACCTTCAGCGTGATTGTTATGGGTTTTTTCATCGGCAAAGTTGTTATTCGTTCCCAGGAATACCTTGAAAAAAAAATCGCACGCCGCACAAGGGATATACAGCATGCAAACCAGATGCTTGCACAATCCGAGAAGCGATATCGGAGGATTATTGAAGGAACGGGCGATATCATTTTTACCCTCAACAGTGATTTGATTATCTCAGCTGCCAACCCGGCCATAAAAAGATTTTTTAGAATCAAACCAGAAAATCTGATTGGCGTGAAATTTGCTGAACTGATTTATGAAGGAAGCGATGGCAGAGGCATGTCGAAAAAAATAATTCTTGATAAAATCAATGATTTCATACGTGATAAGACGCCCGTCAATTTTATCGCCGACTTCAAATCGCCTGCGATACTTGAACCAAAAACATTATATATTCAACTCGAGCATATCGGCGATGGGGATGCGATCGAAATTTTAGGCAAGGGCACACCAGTAATGGATACTCACTTAACACGCTTTCTCGTCTATGAGCGCCTCTGCCTTTTTTCGGAAAACTATCTAGGCGACGCGGAAGAAATTTCTTTTCGTCTTACAAACCAGCTCACAAAATATCTGGATAATAATGAAATCACCCTCATCAGAATTGGGCTTCGGGAAATGATCATCAATGCAATTGAGCATGGAAATTTAGAAATTACGTATGAAGAAAAAACTCGCGCCCTGGAAGAAAATAATTATTTTGAACTTCTTTCAAAGCGGAGAACCGATGCACGATATATCAAAAGGAAAGTTAGAATCGACAGCATCATTTCGGCCGATAGAGCTGTTTTCAGGATTACCGATGACGGCAATGGCTTCGATACATCCACATATCTTAACATGAAAGAGCTGGAAGCACCCCATATCGACAGCCACGGACGGGGAATTTTAATGGCACGGCAGGTCTTCGATGAAATTCGCTACAACAGCAAAGGCAACCAGGTGCTTCTTATCCGCTATCTGAAAAAAAGCGCAGTTCAGGAAATCTCCGGGAAAGGGCTTTCCCACTGCCAGCCTGTTTTACCCATTTGACGGTAGCGCTCAAGCCGTCTGATGGCAATCTCTGCAAATACGGGATCAACATCGAACGTGTACACTTTTCTTCCGAGCCGTTCCCCCGCAATAAGCGTGGTGCCTGAATGAGCAAAAAAATCGGTTACCACATCTCCCCTGCCGCTTGATGAGGCAATAATTCTTTCAATTGCCTTAAGCGGCTTCTGCGCATAACACCCCGGCACATTTTCTTCCATGCGATAAAACACCTGCTGCACATCGACCCACACATTTCCTGCGCGAATATACTCAGAGCGACTACGCTGCATGTTCTCTTTCAGTTCACCATTCACTTCTTTATAATATCCGCGAAGAATTTTTGGAATGTCGGTATATTCCGCTTCCACGTTAAATGCAGGATTTCCCTTGATATAGTACAACAGTTCCTGACGCACCCACATCCAGTTTTTCTGCGTTCCATAGCCGCGTTGATTGCGCATAGTGATGAGATTACGGGGCTTCAGTTCCGGAAAAGTTCGAAGGAGAATCATCAAGTCGGGAAGTGGTTGAAAGCTGTCTTTGACATCGGCTCCGATCCAAAGATAGAAGTGCGAGTGCTCCGTCATATGCGCCACTGAATTGGCAATCCATTTCCGGGAAAATGCAAGATACTCATCAAGATTGAGTTTCCCAAGGCTTTTTGATGTTTTCCCCCCCAGAAGAAAATTATATGGGGGATCGTTGACCGCAAGAGATGCGGTATCGGCTCCCATGATGCGCGAAACATCGTCGAAATTAGCGGCATCGAGCACGCCCACGCGATGTCCGCTATGTGAGTCATGCCAGATTTCGCCATATCCCAACCGACAAAAGGGTAGCACTTGCTTTCTGAAATCAGAGTCACAATCAAGGCGTGAAATTCTTTCGCGGCTGTCATCGGGATAACCTTCTCTGTTGTGATCATCTTCAAAAAGCGTTTTCATCGTCGCCATACCTATTTTCCCGAAAGTTAACGCAATGCTGCAGTCCACCAAATCGCATGCAATCTAATGCGTCAAATATAATACCAAAAGATACTTGCAATTCAGAAGCCAATCTCATCCAGTATTATCAATGGCTGAAAAATCATATTCAATGCGAATGAAACGAAGCGCATCTCTCCGGGTATATTCAATTACCGTCCTTATTATTTTTTTGCTCTCGTTCGCGCCTGAACGCATTATGCGCACATCACCCTACAAAATCGCGTTTACCGGTGCGTGTGCTCCTTCAATTGAACATCCCTGCGGCACAGACTTTCTGGGAAGAGATGTGCTTGCACGTACGATGGCAGGAGGACGCCTTTCAATATTCTTTGGGGTGATTTCCAGAATTGCAAGCATGGGAATCGGGCTCGCGATTGGATGCATCGCCGGTTTGAGCGGACAATTTCTTCGGCGCGCAATTGATTTTTTCATTGAGGTGTTTCTGTCCATACCCGCACTTTTGCTTGCACTGGCACTGGCAATGGTGATGGGCGAAAGCGGCAGCACCATTTTTTTTGCGATAATTATCGGCACGTGGGCACCGGTTGCACGATTTTTTTCGACAAGGGTTGCTCAGCTCGAAGGAGCAGAGTTTATCCTTGCTGCCAAATCGCTCGGGGCATCAAAATTTCGCATCGCCCTTGTGCATATAATACCTTCGCTTATGCCGTCGCTCATTCCCCTCATGAGCACCGGAATCGCCACCAGCATCATGCTCGAATCCACACTCTCGTTTTTAGGGCTTGGAGGCGTAGGCGCACTTTACGATCTCCCTTCATGGGGAGTGATGATTCAGGAAGGATCGCGGGTGATTTTCGATGCCCCCTGGATGGTAATACCGCCCTCACTCTTCCTCTCGGCAACAATTCTCTGCTTCAACCGAATTGGGGACATTTTTGCGGATATGAATTGAACGCCATTATCTCTTCGATCAGCTACTTTTTCCCAAGCCTATATTTCTCGACGATAAACAGAAGTAACACCATAAGGGCAGAAGCCTCCAGATTGCTTATGAAGTCCTTAGGATCAAAACTTCTACCCGGGAAAAAATACTGAAGCGCTTCATCGGCAAAACCCACCAAAATCACGATGAAAAATGTCAGGGCGTATCGTATCCAACCGGACGCGCGCTTTTTGCACGCGCTGAAAGTCAGGTAGGTTAAAATACCATATTCTATGAAATGAATTTTTTTATCGAAGCCTCTGCTTCGTATAATGATAAATGCGTAGAGGACGGAATACCCGAGCAAAACTACAAAAGGAGCGATCTTCTTCTCTGTGAAGCGAAAAAATAACAATACCACAATCGCCAGATACAATGCAAGAAGCGTATACACAGTAAGCATGAGCAGGTGGTTTGCCCGAAGAAAAACTTCAAGTTCCCACATAAAAGGAACCGAAAGCAGAAGCGCGGCAATATACAAAAACATCACTGCCGATCCTTTAGTCGCTTCCGAATCCTTGCTCATTCCCAATAGTAGTTCGTGCGGGATACCGAATCGATCGCTGAAATACCGGATGTTAGAGCGCTTTTATCACCTTTCCAGAGCGAATGCACCGCGTGCATACATAACGCCGCACTGCTCTCCCTTCCTCCATGACGCGGATTCGCCGGATATTCGCGCGCCATATCCTCGAAGTTTTTTTGTTGGAATGGCTCACATTGTTGCCGAATTGGATAGATTTATTGCAGATTTCACATTTTGCCATGTCATTGCTCCCCCATAGCCTTTTCAATTGAACATACAAGCTACTCACATCTCCGGCTATCTCAGTTTTTCGTTGACAATTGCCGTCGATTCCGGTAAACGTAATATCGGCATTGATAATGCCATGAACGTCGTAAAAAAAAGCCCATTAATTTGCAAGAATTTTTTTATGAAGATCACCAAGAATACCACCGTACAGGAAGCGCTTAAAAAATCGCACTCAGTGCTGGCGATTTTCCGCACACATCATCTGTACTGCCCCGGATGTAAAGGCTCATCGCAGGATACCATTGAGATCGTCGCACGTGAAAACAATTTAGACCTGGAATCTTTTCTTCACGAGCTCAATGAAACTCTGAAAGATGTATCGCCAAAGCACGACAAATGAACATCATCACCGGATCCCTGAAAGGCAGAAGAATCCCCTTCCCCTTTAAAAAGTTCCCCGAAGCGCAGATAACACCTTCAAAAGTAAAAGAAGCGGTTTTTTCTATTCTTGGCGAAGACCTTTCAAAAATGAATTTTCTGGACCTTTTTGCTGGTTCAGGACAAATCGGACTGGAAGCATTAAGCCGTGGTGCATCATTCACACTTTTTAACGATATCGACGCGTCAAACACCCGCTTCATCGGCGAAATTCTTCGTTCCTGGGGTTTAGACAATCGCTCGACGGTTCTGCACATGCCGGCAAAACAATGCCTGCGTTATTGTGCGAAAAAGGGATTTTTATTCGATATTGCATACGTTGACCCGCCTTATGACAAGATAAAAGGCAAAAACCACCATCTCTCACACATCATTGAAGATATCGCGCATTATGATATTTTTACGGGTAGTGCCACTGTCGTTATACAGCATTATTATGCCAATATTCTGCCCGAAAACATTTTATATTTATCTTTAACGAAAGTAAGGACGTATGGCACCAGTGCCCTTTCGGTGTATGAGATGAGGAAATGATGCAAATTTAATACGGACGCGCTGGCAGACGCTGACTTTATTGAACACCAGCACGTGTGCTCTGATACTGAGTCTTTATATACAAAAAGAGGTGGCTGCTCATTTGTGCATCCACCTCTCATCAGTCATGTACATAAAATTCTACGCAACAATTCTCATTTGATTTTTGCGATTTCCGCTTCAACTACCGCGAGAACTCTTGCAACTTCAGCCTTGCCGTGCGCAACACTGGTGATTTTATTAAAATATCGCACGACGCGGTCTTTGCCGATGACAATAACTACGCCTTTATCGTTGCAATCACCAAGACCCCATGCATTTTTAAGCAGGTAATCCGGATCGGTGAGGATTTTCGTGTCATACTGCGCTTCTTTCCTGCGGACGATGCCCCGGATGATAAAATTCGGAATACCGCGGGAATCAGCCAGATTCGCGATACCCTGCCCTCTGTACTTCGATTCAGGATAGTTCTTATTCTTGATGGCAGTGGCAATTGGATCGGTGAAGTCAGCCGCAGTAGTATCATTGTAAAAAACCGTAACCACCTTATTTCCCAGATCGGGAATCCACGCAGGCTGATTGTTAGAATTGCGAACCTGCACATTGCCCACCCTGGAGCCCACGCCGATCGCGAACGCAACCGCCACAACCGCAAACAAAATGACCACGACGGTCAAACCAACAAACTTTTTCATGAGAAACTCCCTCCTCTTTATTGTGTTTCGGGACGCTACTCCCAACATTATGCCGGGACATTTCCCGACGTATGTGCATCTCATATCTCACATCGCTGCAAGATAACCCAGAATGCTCATCACTCCCAGCAATGCAATCAAAAATGCGATCACCCCGACTGCGGCGTAGGGAAATAAATACACCAGCGCCGATTTTGTAAACGGCATTGAATGTATTTCAGAAATTCCCACGATCACAATAATCGCCGACCAGACTGAAAGCGATATTGAAAACACAGACAGAAAAAAAACCGGCGCAAAAGAAAACACCTTCACAATATATACCAGCGGAAGCACGAATATCTGTGGGAAAAAGGCATAGCCCACAACTGCAAAAATGGTTTTCACCATCCCCGGAAATCCCATACACTGGCAGAGCATATCCACGAAAAGCACAATGACAGCAATCTTCACGAGATTGATGAGGAAGACCAGCATCAAGCCATACGTTATCTTCTGGTAAAAAAATTGCGTATTTACCGTCACAAGTGACGAAGCCAGAATTTTCGCAAAAGACACAACTAACACAACCAGCAAGGCTCCCCAATAGGGTTTTGAAGCTTCATCGGAAATTCTTGTCACGAGCCTGCGTGGCTCAAGCAAAGCAAAATACAAATAATCGACCCATTTCAACGAACGCACTGAGGCAAGACTTTGACTCATCATGGCAGGTACCGGTATTCAATCATTGAAA
>DYLV01000124.1 GCA_020721925.1 Leptospira biflexa | reverse complement strand
GCATGCGCAGGGCACGGTGTATCAGATCCATCGCATTCCGGCCGGTTTTCTTCTCCAAGCCAGTCGCTTCCTGTAAAGCGCGCCATATCTTCGAGTGAAGTTCCATGTCCCGGCAAGCGGGGGACAGAGACCGTAAATCCGTTCTGGATAAAGCGGTTGGCAAGATATTTCATTTCAAATGGTGAACCAAGAAAGCCGTGAATTAGCAAAACGCCTTTCTTCCCTGCCTTATGAAACAAGGGTTCGGCTTTCGGTATAATGGGCATGTTATTATGTGCTAATCTGTCCGTAATGTGTCCCCTGCGGTAATATACGGAATATTTAAATAATAGTTACGGATTTATGACAGGTCAATTATTTTTATTTATAAAAATGCATTTTTATCTGTGAGCGGGTAGAAAATACGCTGTGTTGTTAAAATGATGAGAAAAAACTCTTGAATTTTATTAGCCTCTGTTGTTACATAATACCTCTTAAATTACATTATACACATGAGGAATAAACATGAAAAGCGTTAATATATGGTTTATGACGGATAATTCCGACGGGGTAAAGCTTGCTGAAGCGATAAAAGATTTAGGTCTCTCAGTAAATCTCATAAAACGGGCGAGCTTTAAGGAAGCAAATATCATCATTGAACACACGAATATATTTATTACTGATATAAAAAAGAAAAGATTGCCGGCAATCCTTTCAGTTATTCGAGACGACCCCCGCCTGAATTCTTTTTTAAAGTTTGTAATTCTTTCAAAGAAGGAAATAAAAAAAGCGGTAAACGCTTCTCTGAGCATAATGCATATCGAATTTATTTCGCGGCCCGTAAATACGCGGGAGTTTATCCTCCTTCTGGAAAAATCAATTATTGTGGAAAAATACAAGGAAATCATGAAGTTTGTTTCAAAGGATTCGGAAGCACGTATCGGTGCATTCGAGAGTCTGATGGACATTGCTCGCAAGGATATCTTCGATTCGGAAAAGGAGAAGGAAGCGTTCGAAAAGATTTTGGATTATGAGCGGCATCTTATAATGGAACAGGAGAAGCTCAACAAGGCGATCAAGGAATTCACTCTTTTGCGTCAGAAGGATCTTTTTGATCTCAAAAACAGAGTAAAGGCAGAAGAGATGCTTATGGAATTGAGAAGAGCGGAGATGATTGATGCGCAGAATGTTATTAAGGCGCAGGAAGCCGTTATTGATTTTTCTGCGCACGAATTGCATGAAGCCGGCAGAATTATTGATGCCACCGAACGGGTACAGGAGCTGAGCCGAAAGGAAGCGATGGAATTACATGAGCAATTAAAAAAAGAACGCGGAAAGGTGAAGGAGCTTGAAAGTGAGGTCAAACGCCTGAAGGAAGAGCTCGCGAAAGCGCGGGGGTGAAATGCGCCACGGAGCTTTGTATTGTTTGATTGTGATTGGAACTCTTATCATTGAAAATAACCATGCGCAATGCTGGTTTTTCGACCGGGGATTGGAGCGTTCCTTCGAAGAGATGAAAGCTCTGTTCGACAGGCGAGAACTCTATTCTCTCTATCTTAACTACGTGGATCCCGTATTTCGAATGGAAATTGAAACTACGGCGCGTGCAATCCAGAAAGACAGCAAAAACGGTCCCGAAATCGCGCGTCGCCTTCATTTTCCCAATTACAATTCTTTTAAAAAAGCCCATCCCCGGAGAATTGTAGAGCATTTTTTTCTGGCGATGAACAATCCGCCGAAAAAGAAAGCCCCGCTTGTGCATAACGCGGAGTATTTGAAAACTGTTTATACTCTTGCATCGCTTTTCGCACCGTTTGACCGTGGTATGGTGATCACTAAAAAAGAAATTGATGGAGCAAAGGCGAGATTGATTTTTCAGGGAAATAACATGAAAATGATTGCGTATTTTGCAAGGCGGAATGAAAAGTGGTATCTGACACGCAAGGGGATGTGAGGGAAATCACAATGGAATGGGAAAAGGTTTTAGCTGATGCAGTGAGTGATGGAAAGATACGGGAACTTCATCTGGGGAAGATTCCTCACCTGAAGACATGCAATAACTGGAGGGAAGTGGAACCAATCGGCTGGATCGATCATCAGATGAAGTTTGCTCACTACAAGGGAGGCCTGGTGAAGCTTAATGACAAAATATACTTCGTCAAAGATAAAACGATTGATGCCATCAGTGAATATGTGAAACTCAATTTCAACCAGAGCATCACAGTTATTAAAGATTGAATTGCGTACGCTTTCAATGCCGTGCTGATAAAAACTTTTAAGCTATGAGGAAGTCCGGGAGGGGGGCTAATTCAATACGTTATTGAAATTTTCCACAGATGCTGCATGTGGGATTTTGTGCCAGTTTGATAGTCGAAAATTCCATAGTTATGCCGTCAAAGAGCAGTAAGCGATTTTTCAGTGTCTCACCGATGCCAGTAAGGTATTTGATTGCTTCCATCGCTTGAAGTGCTCCAAGCACTCCGGGGGTGGCGCCGACGATGGGAAATTTTTCTTTTTTAATTTTTAAAGGAATGAAGCAAGCCAGGCAGGGGGTTTGGGGAGGATTGAGAAAAGTGATCTGCCCGCGAAAACCTTCCACGCCGGCATGAATCATCGCTTTTCCTGTTTCAACCGATATTCTGTTGAGGATGTGCCGCGTATCGAAATTATCCAGGCAGTCAATAATGAGATCAGCATCTTTAATGATTTTTGAAGCATTTTTTTTGGTGATTTTATCTTTTATGATTTCAACTCTGATGTTTTCATTCATCGGGGTCAGTGTTTCTTGCGCAGATTCGGCCTTATTCCTCCCAATTCGCGCTGTGGTGTGAAGTATCTGGCGGTTGAGATTTGAAAGCTCAACGGCATCGAAATCACAGATCTGAATCTTCCCAATTCCTGCAACAGCCAGATAGTACAGCAATGGACTGCCGAGCCCTCCGGCACCGGCGATAAATACTGTCGATTTTTTTAATTTTAATTGGCCTTCTTCGCCCCATTGGGGTATCATCATCTGGCGCTGGTATCGGATTTTTTCTTCACTTGAAAGCATACAATCAATTCTCTATTGGTATCTGTTTTTCAAACGTATGAGTACCGGTAATAAGGGAAGCGTAAAAACTCTCTCATGGGTTTTCCTTTGTAGGCACAAAACACAGGTAAAACTGCTTCCCTTTATATCATGTAAAAGCATGAATGCGGTATAAATGTGCCCATAAATTTTTCAAGCATATTATCTCTCATGAGCCTTCCATGGTTTATCATAATGCTTGACACGCCATGCTATCGGGGCGATTATATGGTGATGCACAAAGATACTCTAAGATTTATGAACTCACACGACGCGCACACACTGTATAGAAAACTCAACGAAGGGATGCTCGAAGAGCGCCTTCGCGCGTTTCAGATAAATCTAAAAAAAAATCTACCATATATACAGAAGTATGGTGGCATAGCACCTGTGGTGGCTTCGCTTCGCGGAAAAAACATCTGTGTCTTGGGGGCGGGGCCAAGCCTTGAGAGGACGATTGGAACCCTTCGAAACTATCAGCATCGTCGTGAACTTGCGATAATTGCTGTCGATATGGCGCTTATACCATTGCTGCTGAGAGGGATTGTGCCGGCATACGTCATCTCCTGTGAAACGACACCTCTCAACTATTTCGATGCGCCAGAAAGTGTGCGAATTCACCTGCTCGCCTTTAGCTGTATGGCGTCGATCAATGTACGCAGATGGCAGGGGCCCATCAGCTTTTTTAACTGGATGATAGGTGGCGTACCGTACGATGAACTCTGGGAAAACGCGGGCAGAGGACTTGGCTCAATTGCGACCGGCAATATCGTTACCACCCAGGCGCTGTCGCTCGCATTGGGCTGTGCCCCGGAAAGCGTTTTTATTGCGGGCAACGACCTTGCGTTCGATAGAGTGTATTATACCCCCGGAACAGTGGTGTATCGGGCGCGGATGCGTACATCCAACCGTTTTTTTCCCATGGAAAGTGCGGATTGGGAAACGATGAGGAAATGCCGCGATTATGAATTGCACAGGGAAGGCCGTAGATACTATACAAGCCATCAGTTCTATGCCGCAAAAACATGGCTTGAGGAGCTTCTTTCAAAGACAAAAGTTCCAGTCTTCGACTCAAGCGAACCGGGGATTTCCGGAAAATATGCGGCAAAAGTCAGTCCGGAAGCCTATTTTTCAAGATTTGAACGTCGCTCACAGAGGAGGAAGAAATGATTCGGGTGCACAGATTAAACGGAGAAGAATTTACCCTGAACTACAAACATATTGAAATAATGGAGGAATTGCCGAATACGGTGATTACCCTCACAAATGAGCATAAATACATCGTGAAGGAATCCATCGATGAGATAGTGAAACTTATCAGAGAGTATAAAAAAAACCTTGAAAAATAAAATACGTGAAAAAATCAATCATCCATGTCCATACAAAAAAGGGCGGGAAGACCGTTGTGTGGAAATATTGCAATGGATTCAAGACATGTGGAATGTAGTAAATCTTTATGCGAAAAATCCCGATATAATATAATGAATATTTCTGTTATCATTCTTCATAATATATTTTCAGGAGTTGTTTAATGGATTTAGCAACCATAGCGGGGACAGTAGCGGGGTTTGTATTTCTCTTACTTGGTATTATCTTGGCTGGGGGAAGTGTACTTCAGTTTTTCGACCCGCCATCGATCATGATTACCTTCGGCGGGTCGGCGGCGGCAATGTTTGTAGCGTTCCCTATGTTTAAAATTTTTAAAATGCTCCCCGTTTTTAAAATTCTTTTGTTTCCCCAGGCGTATAATCCGGCAGAACTCATTTTGACGATTGTTTCGTTTTCTGAAAAGGCCCGTCGTGAGGGACTTCTGGCTTTGGAAGATGATCTTGCCGATTTAGATGATGATTTTCTGCGCAAAGGGATTCAGCTTGTGGTGGACGGAAACGATCCTGAGCTCGTGCGGAAAATTATGGAAACCGAAATCGAACACTTCTTAAACCGCCATGATGAAAATAAATCTTTTTTGGACATCTGGGCTTCGGTGGCGCCTTCATTTGGTATGATGGGGACACTGATCGGTCTGGTCATTATGCTTGCAAATCTCGAAGATAAATCGGCTATCGGTCCTGCGTTGGCGACGGCGCTCATCACCACATTTTACGGTGCAATGTTATCCTACTTCTTGCTTATTCCTATGGGGAAAAAGCTCGATTATCGTACAGGTGAAGAAACCCTCACCAAGCTTATTATGATTGAAGGAGTGCTTTCCATACAGGCTGGTGAAAATCCCCGTATAGTGAAGGATAAGCTTATTTCATTCCTGCCACCGGCACAGCGCGCGGCTATCTCTGAAAAGGTAGGAGATTGATGGCTGTAAAAAGGCGGAAGAAATCCGGACTTCTGGAAACACCTCTCTGGATGACCACCTTCGGAGACATGAACAATCTCCTCATGGTGTTTTTCGTCCTTCTCATGGGAGATGTATCTCATGTCACCCAGGAAGAATTCCAGCTCATGATGTCGCCTTTTAAGGGTTCATTCGGGGCGCTCACAGGAGGCTCTTCCTTCGCGAAAGGCCGGCTTGTTGAACTGGGGCAGAATGTTATGATGCTTCCCTCTGAGACAAAGGGGAAAGCCGTGGCCACGCGGTTGAAGTTGATGGTTGAAGCCTTTAAGCCGGAAATTGAATCAAAGAAAGTACGCGTCCGTGAGGATGAGCGAGGGCTTGTGATTACACTCACCAGCGACGCATATTTTGATCCCGGAAGCGCCCGCCTCCGCGATGATGCGAAAGCGGTTTTGAAAAAAGTGTCGGGTATATTGAAAAACATCCCGAATTATGTGAGAATTGAAGGACATACCGATAATCGTCCGAATGCACCGCCCGGAGTCCGGGGAGGCTTCGAAACAAACTGGGAGCTTTCTGCTGCCCGGAGCGTCAATGTGCTGCGCTATTTTCAGGAGGAGGAAGGTCTCGATCCCAAGAGGCTTTCGGCTGTTGCGTTTGCGCAGTATCGTCCGATCGACGATAACAACACGCCCGAGGGAAGAGCGTTTAACAGGAGAGTCGATATTGTGATTTTAAAAGAAAAATTTATAGAAAAGGGAGGCGACAGGAGAGTCGAGCGTCCTTTGCCGGATGAAGAATGGAGGTGATGGTCCAAAATGAATGGACGTTTTTATTGTAATTAAAGAACATAAAAAAACGTCCGGCGAGCATTGAAATAAAATGCTTGACATTCTGGATGTCTGTTATATTATGTCACATAAATTTTGATGGGAGAATAAGCGGTTTTATTATTCTATTTTTTCCCCTCATTCGAGCGGAAAAATATGCGGATGTCTATTATGGGCGATGATGAAAAATTAACCAACGAAGTCGAAGAAGTGGAGGAAGAGAAGGGCGGTGCGGCCGCAGAGTCCGCCCCGCGTGCAGGAGCCAGCCGGATTGTGAAAATCCTTCTGTGGGTGGTCGGGGTGGTGCTTCTGGCCGCGGCGATGTTCGGAATATCCTGGCTGGTTGCCAATTATGTAGAAGAGAGAAGAGGCCAGACCGAAGAAGGCAGACTCATTGCCCCTCCGCCGCTGCCCAAGCTTCACTTTGATTTGCCATCGTTTTCAGTGAGCACATGCGATACAGAGCCGCATTTTGCGAAGGTGACTGTATCGCTGGGGTACAGCGAGGACAATCTCAATCTCAACCAGGAGCTGGTGAAGAGGAGCATGGAAATGCGCCATATCATCAATCTTCTCCTGGGGAGCAAAAAGTATGAAGAGATCGATACCATTGAGGACAGGATCGCTCTGACGGAAGAAATCAAGGCGCATATCAACGTAATACTGCGGGATGGCAGAATTGAGGATGTGTATTTTACCGAATTTGTGGTTAGCCCCTGAAGTTGTATGTATATTATTGGTGTGCGTTGTATGAAGGGAAGATGCGTTCCCTTGAAAAAATTATCGGGCAGGTATGAAACATGGGTGACGGATCACTGTCGCAAGACGAAATTGATGCCCTGTTAAAAGGCGCCGATGAAGTTGCCGCGCCGAGTAGTGTGTCCGCCATGGAGACTCCTTCATCCGGGGGCGGGCTTTCACCGCTTGAACGTGATTCGCTTGCGGACCTTATCAATCAGAGCATGGGTGCCGTGGCTCCCTCCCTGGGGGCATATGTCGGTAAAACAGTTAAAATTACCAACGCCTATGTTGAGGTGAAATCGTCGAATGCTGTTCGTGCCGATTTCAACAGGCAATATGTCCAGGTCGGTATGGATTTTACCGGATCCCTTCGGGGCAGAAACCTGATCCTTTTCGGTATGAATGAGGCAGGCATAATCGCATCACTTATGATGGGTGATGATAGCGGTTCGCCTCCTTCGGAACTGAGCGAGGCACATCAGAGCACGCTTCAGGAATTCGTGAGTCAGATGCTTTCTTCATGTGCAACGCAGTTTGCGGATAGAAAAGGCGGTTCGGTAGGCACCACGCCGCCGGCGATTTCAATATCGTCAGGTTCTGCTGAACTCCAGCTTCCCGCTGGTGCAGAATTGGTGAAAATTACATATAACATCAATATTGAAAACCTGGTAAATTCAAAATTTTACCATGTGATGGATATAGGACTTGCTTCAGAACTGGTGCGGGCAGCTCCATCCGGCGGAGGCGGTGGAATGCAGACCCAGTTTGCGCCTCAGCAGCAAATGGCTTCGCAATCAATAGGCGCGGTTGGAGTGAGCCCGGTAAAGTTTCCACCTCTCGGGGAAGGACTCCCGGCAGGTCTTGGCCCGAATATAAACCTGCTTCTTGATGTGCGTCTCACCCTTACGGTAGAGCTGGGTCGAACGACGATGCTGGTTAAAGATATCTTGGGTCTCGGGGAGGGCTCCATCATAGAGCTGGACAAGCTCGCGGGCGAGCCGGTCGATCTGCTTGTCAATGGAAAGCTTATCGCACGCGGCGAAGTGGTGGTCATCGATGAAAACTTTGGTGTTCGTGTTACCGATATCGTAAGCCCGGCTGAGCGCATTGAACGGGTACAGTGAGCAGTGCCCCCTGATCGTAAAGGGGGCTATGAATATACATGTGATATAACGTTTCGATTCGTCATGGCGGCAACATATTCAGTGTGAGTGTTTTTGTGCTGTTTCGGGCAAAGTGAATGCCGCAAAAAGGCATGGTCTCACGTTTAGTTGCGTGAATGCGCATAGAAGAGTTGAAATTTGGAAATATACAGCTGGTGTGGTGAATGGCGATAAAGGGATACAGAATGAAAATGGCGCGTGGCCTATTATTTTTTTATCTGTTGCTGGCATTATGTCCCATAAATGCGAGGGGAGAGCCGAAGGCGCGTAAAAGTGTTACCAGACGCCCGGCGGTTACACAGGCTTTTGCGAAGCACGTTTCTTCTAAACAAGAAGCTGAAGTGGTTACCGAAGAGGCTGTTTCCGGAGTTCAGAAAGATGAGGATGGAGGCGGGAAAAAAACTGAAGAAAAAAC
>DYLV01000262.1 GCA_020721925.1 Leptospira biflexa | reverse complement strand
TCAGGCGGTCGTGGATTTGAGCGCCCTGGGTCTGAATTTTATTAAAACAAACAATGATAGTAAAATAACATCCATGATTTAATCAAGGATATGCCATGGAATATCAGAAAACACAGTATCGCGGCCATTGTCAGGATTGCTTACGTGAGCATGCGGTTTTATCCTCTACGGGTTTTATGGCGAAACACGGCTACCAATTACAAGAAGCGCCATGGCGCGATGGTGGCAAATTTTTTTCCGGTGTTTGTGATGGACAGAATGGTAAACCTTTGGAGCAGAACTGTGAGCGTACAGAAGCCATCATTTCAAAAATGCAGAATATGATGGATGATGCATCACGTATTTTAGAAGGCATCAAAAATCAGGATGTAGATATACTCCATAAAACCTATGTTTCAGTTTCCCGTGACAGAAAAAAGATCACGATTCCCTATTTGGAAGTGACTGATGATGAAGCGCATCAATTCAAATTGAGACAGGAACAGTTTATCCGTAAATTGGAATCCAATATTCAGACTTATCAGGAGGCGATTCGCCTTTTCCATGGGAAACCATTGATCGATGCAAAGCGTCATTTGGAGAAAGTTGAAAGGATTCAACAAAAGGAACAGGAAAGAAAAAAAGCGATAACGGATAAGAAAACGGCGCAACAGGTGTTCGCTGGTGATCGTGTTTTTCATCAGAAATTAGGCGTTTTAACGGCTCATAACACATCGGAAAAAGATGTGTCTGTTGATTTTTTCAACCGAAAGAACGGTCGTATAGAAAGCATGGAAAAACACCATTGGGTGCGTCTGCGGGATAAACAGGACAATCCTGCATTCGTTTTGCGTCCCATTTTAAATGAGACGGTTACCGAATCCGAACTGGTCAAACCTGTGACCGTTGGCGATGTGCTTTATGATTTTGATGCAGGACCATTGAAAGTATTGAGACTCTCTGATGATGGTTATTCCATCTGTCAGGATCAATACGGTGTAGAGCGATTCATCCATAAAGAATGGTTGAACATTTTGCGATTTATCGAGGAAAATCCTTCTGCCGAAAACCAAGTAGATAATCCGTTGTTATTGGAGCGCATTGAAAAAAGCCGACCAAAACCCAAACGTCGAAATGAACCGCATCACATTGAAAAAGGGGATTTGCTGATAGAACATGACGACAAAATTATGCGTGTTGTGCAGATTGCGGAAGATATCGATCAGGTTATCGTCGATTGCGTAGGGAAAGATAGACAACTGAACACAAATGAAGCTACGTCATCCCGTCTCTATTCTTGGGATATAGATTGGTGGATCAATGAACGGAAGAATATGCGGGATGATGAT
>DYLV01000261.1 GCA_020721925.1 Leptospira biflexa | reverse complement strand
ACACCACACACTGTTGGGCGTTTTTTGTTATGCCCGACTCCCTGACTAAACACGGGGGCTTTTACCAGAGTTTTGTGAAAGATAGAATGTGGCATACTTTTTATCTGTTTTGCCAATATGAGTAATAATCCATGTGAAAGCGTCATTCAGTGCTTTGCGGAAAGCGGCTTCATCATAGGATTCAATGAGCGGTTGCAATTCGTGAAAAGAATGCTTGAAATTTTCGTGAATTTTCCTATGCTCGTCAAGAAACGGAAAACCAATACTTTCCATGAATTTTTCTTCATTGGCAAAATGCTCATTTACATAACTCGCTAACGTTTGGTTGAAATAGTGACGTGCTTCATCTCGCTTTCCTTCGCTCAACAAAGTATGGACATCGTTTAACATATCTACGAGTTTAATGTGTTCGCTATCAACCGAATCTATACCGAGCTTGAATTCTGTGTCAAAATCAAATAGTTTTTTTCCCATCAAATATGCTCCTGAAAATTATTTGGTTACAAGTACGCCTTGTCGTGCCATACGGCTTTTATACGGATTTGGGAATTCGTTTTCCAGCCTGGTGATATGAGCGCTTAATTGTGTTCGCAAAAACCTATGCGATTGCGCGAGTTCGTCGGTGGAAAAATTGAGAATCATAAACTCAAAAATAGCGTTAGTTTCCGCGTTCTCAATTTCAGTTGCCAATTGAAAAGCGTCTTCCAGCGTTTTTATATCCTCTAATCTTATCTGTGCTGACTTATTAAGACATTGGGTTACTTTGGCAAAGATGGCACTATCTGCTTGACGAGACAGGCGATCAGCATCTACTTTATTTCTGATACGCTCAAGATATTCTGCGTGACCACGCTCTTCAGCGGCATAATTTTTCCAGAAGAGTGCGACTTCGGGATAGCCAGAAAACATACTTTCCAACTGCGTGTACAATGCTTCTGCACCATTTTCAAGTCCAATTGCGTACTCGAAAAGTTTACCAACGGTTTCTGTGTTATTCACATTTTCTCCTTGTGTTTTTTGCATTACAACCAAACGCCTAACGAATGGCGTTATTACTTTAGTTTCCGCTAACCGGTGTTGATGAAAAAGCCGGCAAAAAGCCAGGTCAGGAGACCCATTACCATATCAAATTATACCATAGCTATTTTGAGTACATTGTTGGAAAATCCACCCTTTGGTACTAACCTCGCACTTTTACATTTCTTATGGATACTGGCGAGCGGAGCGCTCTTGCCAAACCGGGGAGCAATGTTTCCGGCGTTGAAGTCAACCGGTTTATCGGCTGCGGCCACACGTCGAGCCTGGGTGGCTTTCCGCAAAGGGATCTGG
>DYLV01000123.1 GCA_020721925.1 Leptospira biflexa | reverse complement strand
TAAGGTTTAATAGATTTCAAGCCACTGATTTCGGCATGAACCTGTCACTTCGTGAATGGCTAAAAATGCTCTTTAAAACGGCTCTTACTGTGGCAGGTTATGTTGGAATGTCTCCCGCACATGACGCCGTATTGTATGAAAGCGGCGTGCTTTTCCGCAGTCATGTGCAGCAATACTCAAATGTATAGCTGCGTATTTCAGAAATGATTGCTCTCCTGAGCGAAATATGCGATATTTCAGTGTGATATTTCAGAACCGAAGAAGTTAATAAAAAACTTGACTTTCTGATAATATAGAGTACTCATTATTATCAGTCAATGAAAATGAGTGATGAAGGTTTTTCATTCATTGAAAATATGTATTTTATAGGAGGAGGAGTACTATATGAAGTCCAAAGTAAAAACAGTAAGTTTAATTATCGCTATGGTCATTGCCATAGGGTCAGGTGTTTATTTTGCAAACGAAATAAACGCACAGGGTACAACGTACAAAATTGGCGATAAGGGCCCTGCCGGTGGCTGGATTTTCTACGATAAAGGCAATAATTCCGGAGGCTGGAGATATCTTGAGGCTGCCCCCGCGGATCAGGGTACTGCAGCATGGGGATGTTTTAGAGAATCAATACCGGCTGCCAGGGGTATCGCTATTGGCACCGGAAAAGCCAATACTGCTGCAATAATAAAAAGCTGTGGTGAAGCGGGAATAGCAGCACGAGTTGTGTCTGCCTATAGAGGTGGCGATAAAAGTGATTGGTTTTTACCATCGAAAGATGAATTGAATTTGATTTATACAAATTTGTATAAAGCCGGGGTTGGTGGTTTTTCTGCTGATTGCTATTGGAGCTCGTCTGAGCTCAATGCTGATTTCGCATGGGGTCAGTTTTTCGCCAGTGGGGACCAGCTCCGCGGCTTTAAGGGCAACAGCCACGGACTGGTTAGAGCTATCCGGGCTTTTTAAGAATTTAATTATTTAATATTTTCTTTCCCACGCAAGCGAGGTCGAAAATTTTTTTCAAATGGGTATTAAGGGGACTATACTATGATCTGCTGATATGTAAAGACGTCTGCATCCTGATTTGAAATATACTTGATTACACACAGGGTTTCCCTAGAGAATATAAAAACACTCTGAGGCAGGATATTCACCCTGTTAAATAATTCGAGGGAAAGGCATGTGGTATTATGTATTTATTTTGCAAAGTGATAAGAATGTTAACATGTATACAGGTTATACGTAAAATCTCGAATTACGTTTTGAGCAGCATAATTTCATATTTAGGAGATAATGAAATATACTGGTCTATGGGAACCCGAAGTTTATTAAATGTATCTTTATCTATATATAAATCTTTCTTAGCTGTATCACCAACACATAAAAGTTTACTGCCTGGAGCGAATCTCGGTGCAAATTCTTGTATAATTGAAATTTGAAACTGATTATGTTTACCAGGCGAAATTTTTATTGTTTCTCCATTTGCAAGGGTTATAGGAGTTTTTCTTAAATCTCTTTGTTTTTCATACTTCCCTTGTAAAGTACCAATATTCATTTTATATTTCTTAAGTTCACTTTCCCATTTATTTGTTCCGAATGATTTAATAACTTTTAAAGCATCTGTTGTTAGACGATAATGATTATCTTTGCTATTTGTCGGTAAATCTGGATTTTCAGGATTATGACTTGCTATGCCAGCCTGTACAAACTGATGTAAAGTTTGTCGTCTGAAGGTTTCGCGAGAATTTTCTGCATATTGTTTGTTATAATATAATGAGATGAATCTCATTATACATTCATATTTTGGATTATCCTTATTACCTACAACTGACATGCTAACTTGTTTTGCTGATTCCCAGCTATCATTTTCTTTTTATCGCGCATAATGCGAGAAGGGTTAAGGCAGAACGTTCATTTTGTTGTTTTGTAGGTAATCCCAATGCTTTAAGAATTTGTTTTGCTCCTTCAATTTTATTCATTATGCAGCACCACTTTTCTTAGATATAAATAATTTTTCAAGATTGATACTTTGAATACCTTTTTCGATAATAATTTTACCAACATTAATTATAAAATCATAATCAGGTAATGGTAAATTGCGTATTTCTGTTGCACTGACTTCTGTGTTTCCATTTAATGTTCGAAAGTATATATCAAGATATTGAGAATTCAGGATTGCTGATAATCCTGTAATTTCTTCGAAAGATAATTTACCATTAGGGCGGTGAATATAATTAACATGATTTTCTAATCCGATATAAGAAAAGTTAAAGTTACTTTGTTTTCCAATAATTTATTAATTCTTGCAACTGCATTCCAATTATGATGCTTTGCATAAACGCTTGTCACATTTCTTTCTTTCATACCAATTAAAGCTTCATTCCAATATGCAATTAATGCTCCTATAAAAAGTCAAAATATTTTTCGACCCTGTTCAAATAATGTAAACATTTATGGCGTTCCCATAAAAACCACACTCTATATTACAGCACCGGCCGCCCACCGGCAATTGTGCATATTTCAGGAATGTACTTGAATTGTGTAATAAAGTGTAGAGAAAATGTCAACAATATATTCTCAATAGTGATCAAAATTTATTTGCGTCGGATATTCATAATAACAGGTGAGGGGTTTATAATGCGAATATACGAAGGTAAGGTATAAAAATGAGATTTTTTTCGATGTATTGCGTTATTTTCTTATTGACATTGTGATAGATCTATGATGAAAATAATATATGGACATGCTCACATATATTCGATCGCATCGCTTCGTTATCTTCCCACTGTTTCTTCTATACATCTTCTCCTTTATTATGTGCGGTTCAGCCCGGCGCCCGGAAAGCGGTGGGTCTCCAGCCAGATATCAACCCGCAGCTCCGGCAAGCGAAATCGAAGGCGCGGCGGGAATGGGAGATTCGGAAAGAAGTTCATCTGCTGAGTCTTTTACTGATAATGCATCAAAAGGAAAGACGTCGAAGGAGAAAACCTCTGCCGAATCCCGCATGGTCATTTACGGTGCGGAGTACCGCATTCAGGTGGAGAGCGTTCTGAAAACGGTTGAACGCGTGAAGGAAATGACTGGCCGTTTGGGAGGGTTTATCGAATCGATACACACGTCTGATTCATATAAATACGCGAAAATCATCACCAGGGTACCTGTTGCAAAATTTGATGATGCGCTCGAGGAAACCGACAGGCTCGGTATTGTTGAGCACAAAACAGTACGCGCGAGCGATGTTACCATGCAATTTAACGATATGGCATTGCGCGTGGATACGTCGAAGAAGATACGCGACCGATTATATGATCTCCTCAAAAGGGCAGCCAACCCTTGGGATAAAGCTGAGATTCTGAGGGAAATATCAAGGCTTACCACCGAAATTGACAATATTACCGCCCGGATGAATTATCTCAAAAGCAAGGCGGAATTTTCTACGCTTTCATTGAAATTGAAAGCTATTGTTCGTGACACAAGCAGGGTGTATATTGCTTCGCCGTTTGCATGGATTGCATCGCTCACGCCCTTTCGAAGGAGCATTGTGCATGGCCGCGAGAGCGATCTTGTGTACAATTCCCCCGAAGGTTTTTTTAATTATGAAAAGAGTTTTTTTGCATCCGGAAGCGCAGTTCAGAATCTTTTTGTCAGCTCCGATGGCGCCGTGAGACTGAAGCTGGGGTTGGTGGAGAACTATCCGCGGGCTGATCAAAAATTCTGGAGCGAAGCGCTGAAAATTGATTTTGAAAACCGCAAGTATGCAATAAAATCCACGATGCGCCATGAAGCCCGGAATGGTATTGTGTTCGACTCCAGTATCATCACTCTCTCGGGGAAGGATATCTATCTGGTAGCAATCGGCGTAAAAGAAGATAAGATCCTTGTTGTCGAGGCATACGGGAAGGATGAAAAATCTTTCGAAAGCAATAAGCAAGCGATTGAAACTTTTATCAAATCGGTGGGATACGAGTGATGAATAAAATTCTTATCATCATCATGATCATGACAGGCGTCCTTTATGCTTCGGTTGCTCACCCCGATAATTCATATAGCGTTTTCTCCTACTCGTATTATGTTTCCACCGATAGCCCCGAGACCATCATAAAACACGTTCGGACATTCGTTCCATCGAAAAAAGGGTATGTGGGGTATTTTTCAAACGATCGTATCAATGTCCGCATTCCCGTTTCCGAAGTTGAGCCACTTCGAAGGTTCCTTGCAGACCTGGGATATGTGATCGGCGAAAATCAGAAGTGTCAGGATATAACACTTACCTTGCTCGATTTACAGACGCGCCTTTCAACAAAACAGAAATTGCTTTCAGAGTTGCATCAGATTTCATCGGTGAGGCTTTCAGAAACATTGCAGGTAGAACAGGAGATGAATAGAGTAATTGAGGAAATCGAAAATATCAAAGGGAAGCTGGCATACTATCGCGATCGTATTGCGCTTTCTGAAGTGACGATTTATCTTAACCGGGCTTATGTTTCATCGAAGGCTCAGCCGCACACTGTTCCAGCTGTCTGGATGCTTCGCCTGAGCATTGAAAATCTTCTGGGCGAGTGACGCATAATGAAAAAGACAATTGCACTATATATTATTATCGCGCTTTTCGTGTTCGGCTTTATCCATTGCGGTCCGTCTTATATTATGGATACTCCTACCGGTTTTGCGCATTATCACAAAGAAAAGCGTTTTTTAAAGTACATCTCGTCCGACGGCGTTCGCATTAAAGTGTCATCGCTGAGGAACGAACCGAAGGGAGATGCCGCGATGTGGCAAAACGCCATTGAAAAGCACCTTGCGAGCAAAGGGTATCACCTTACAGAAAAAAAGGAGATTGCTACGGGGGAAAACCTCAAAGGCACATATTCTGAATACCTGTATTCTTACAACGCCGAACCGTATATCTACGGGATTGCGCTTTTTGAGAAAGATGAATTTTTATTTCTCGTCGAAACCGGTGGGCCGAAACAGAAATATCTTGCGCGGCGTGAACACGTGCTGACTGCAATACATACTTTTACAGTGAAATGATGCGCAATTGGCAATAGGTTTCATCGACAAGATGCGATCGGCTCTACTTATACGCTTTGCGGAATGAAAGCAAAAATTGTTTCACGCAGGTTGAAGAGGGCTCTGTAAATATCTCCCCACTATCCCTAAAAGCTCTTTTTTCCCCGCGCCGCTTTTTGCAGAAGTCGTAAAAATATCTCTTTTGTCAACATCGAGCACCTGCGCGATTTGCGACAAATGAATGGCGAGCTTTGACTTTACGAGCTTGTCGCATTTTGTGGCGACCAGCGCGGTGGGGATGCGTTGCTTTGACAGCATCGCAATGATTTCTTCTTCAAATTCTGACGGTGTTCTTCTGCAATCGACTAAAAGAAATGCAATTCGAATATCGCGCCCGCAGGTGATGTAATTTTTTATCATTGGGAAAAATGATGCATTCACTTCCGTCGGCGCTTTTGCAAAGCCGAGCCCCGGCAAATCTACAAAGTAACATGCACTGTTAATGCGAAAAAAATTTATTGTCCGAGTGACACCGGGAGTTTTTCCGGTTTTTACCAGCCCTTTTTTCCCGGCAAGCATATTGATGAGCGATGATTTGCCAACATTTGATCTTCCAAAAAAAGCAAACTCCGGAAGCTTTTTTGCGGGAAAATCCCTAAGTTTTGTGGAGCCTTTCACAAATATCGCATCCGTAATTTTCATTATTTAATCTCTTTTTCCAGAAGTATCGCGTTATCGTTTCGATAGTAGCTCTTGCGAAAGCCATTTTCAGAAAAATTCAAACTGCGGTACAATGCCCGCGCGGCGATATTCATTTCACGAACCTCTAAAAGGATTTTGTATGGCGGCGCCATGCCACTCTGGTCAATGAGTGTTTCAATGAGCCGCCGGGCAATGCCCCGTCTGCGATGAGAGGCGGCTACTGCCAGACGGTTGATTTGAATTTCTCCGGTGATTTTCCATGCGGAAATATACCCTGCGATTTCGCCATTGGCCTCTGCAACCAGCATCATGGAGAACGATGCGCAGATTTCTTTTCTGAGGTTTTCTTCAGTCCATACATTCTCAAATGCTTGCGATTCGATTTCGGCAATTTTGCCAAGATCGGTTAATTGCGCATGTCGGATTATGAGTGCTTTACCGGTCATGGGTGAACCAATGAAAAAACATATGAAGCTTGTAAATCACAATTTTGGCGTTTCTTCAGCTGCGATTATATAATAAAAAATCTTTGACAAAAAGAGCAATAATTTTGAAATTTCACTTTCATTCGCTATACAATTAGTACGGATGAAAGAAAACAGGTACATTGTCCGTAAATACCGCAACGCGGAGATAATAGACGATGACAGTCAAAACTGCAAGAAAGGGCCGGGTTGTCGTAAAAAAGGAATTGTGCAAGGGATGCATGCTGTGCGTGGAATATTGCAAGAGAAATGTGCTACGTGTTTCTGAAAGTTTCAATAAGATGGGATATCATCCTGCTGAAGCGGATGAAAGTGCGGAATGTACCGCGTGCATGGTATGTGCGCTTGTGTGTCCGGAAGTAGCGATAGAGGTGTACGATGACGAAGACAGATCCGAATAAAATTTTCATCAGCGGCAATCATGCTTTCGGAGAAGCAGCAATCCGCGCTGGATGCACCTGCTATTTTGGCTATCCCATCACTCCCCAGAATGAACTTGGGGAATATATGGCTGAGCATCTCTCTGCCACAGGCGGCGTATTTCTCCAATCGGAAAGCGAAACCGCTGCCATCAACATGCTTATCGGTGCTTCGGCGGTAGGTGCGCGTGTAATGACATCATCTTCAAGCCCCGGTATCAGCTTAAAACAGGAAGGTATTTCGTTTTTAGCCGGCTTTGAACTTCCCGGCGTTATTATAAATGTAATGCGCGGCGGTCCGGGACTCGGGAACATCGCCCCGTCTCAGGGTGATTATTTTCAAGCGACGCGCGGTGGGGGCCATGGGGATTATCGCACACCCGTGTTTGCACCTGCGACCGTTCAGGAGATTGTGGATTTGACGGTATTGTCGTTTGATGTTGCTGATCGATATCGCACACCGGTGATGATTTTAGGCGATGGGATGATGGGGCAGATGAAGGAGCCGGTGGTCTTTCCTGAAAAGATCAAAAAGCTTCCGGAAAAGGAATGGGCGCTTAAAGGCAGAGGAAACGGACCCAGCAGATATATGGCATCGTTGATTTTAGATGCACTTGAAATGGAAAAACACAACTGGAAGCTGGTGAGAAAATACAAAGAGATCGAAAAGAACGAAACGCGATTTGAAGCCTTTATGGCTGATGATGCCGAAATCATTGCCGTGGCGTATGGAACAACCGCCCGGATTACGAAAGGCGCGATTAAACGGCTTCGAAAAGAAGGAGTGAAAGTGGGAATGATTCGACCAATCACGTTGTGGCCATTTCCGTCACAGGCACTCCGCGATCTTGCGCAAACCGCAAAAAAGATCGTGGTGTTCGAAATGAGCACCGGGCAGATGGTAGAGGATGTGTTTCTGGCGGTGCAGGGGCAGATCCCGGTTCTCTTTCACGGAAGACCCGGGGGAGTCATTCCAACTCCGCTTGAGTTTTCGAGGATCATGTATCGCGAATATGAATTGTTGAAAAAGAAATCGATATGAGACTGAAAAACAAATGGCCGAAATACTACAAGAAGGACGTCATCACGCACTATTGCCCGGGATGCGGGCATGGCATTGTACACAGAGTCGTTGCTGAACTTCTTGAGGAATTGGATCTGGGCAAGCGTGCTGTCTGTGTGAACCCGGCCGGTTGCGCGGTTCTGGCATATAAGTATTTCGATATCGATATGATAGAATCGGCGCATGGAAGGGGTACGGCGATTGCCACCGGCATCAAGCGTGCTCGTCCGGATCTTTTCGTATTTACGTATCAGGGCGATGGCGATCTATCAGCAATTGGAACCGCTGAGACCGTTCATTCTGCAAATAGAGGTGAACACATTTCGGTGGTGTTTATCAACAATGCGGTGTACGGAATGACGGGCGGGCAGATGGCTCCCACTTCACTTGTGGGCATGCGCACTACCACAACACCTTCGGGAAGAAATCCAAGATATGATGGATATCCATTGCACATTACCGAGGTGGTGGCGTCGTTTCCTGGCGTTGCCTATGCTGAGCGCGTGGCGATTGACGGCCCGGCTGGAATTCAAAAAACAAAAAAAGCGATTCGAAACGCGTTTCAATGCCAGGTGGACGGCCTCGGATATTCCATTGTGGAAGTGCTCTCGCCGTGCCCGACGAACTGGAAAATGACTCCCAGAGACTCATTTAAGTGGATCGCAGAAGAAATGACGAAGGAATTTAAACTCGGCGTATTGGCCGATCGAAGGACGAGGGAATTGTAATGCTTTTGAAAGTGATGTTTGCCGGTTCAGGAGGCCAGGGGGCGCTAACCTCCGGGAACCTGCTTGGCAACGCAGCGATGATTGATGGCTATGAAGTGGTATATCTTCCGACTTATGGTGCGGCAATGCGCGGGGGCACCGCTAATTGCACAGTAAGCATTTCGGATGAAGAAATTGCTTCGCCGGTGGTATCATCTCCCGATATTGTTGTCGCCATGAACCAGCCTTCCGCGCATACATTTGTCTTGCGGCTCGATCCCGGAGGGCAACTCATGTACAAT
>DYLV01000008.1 GCA_020721925.1 Leptospira biflexa | reverse complement strand
TCTCCGCACTTTTGAGAAGCTCTAAAAATTCCGCATCTGGCTCTTTTTTCATAATAAAAACATCCTCCAGCTTTTCATAATCAACGGCCGGAATGACGATTATCCGCTGATATGCGCTTGCTTCCATAATTTCGGCACGGAGGGCTTTTCCCACCGAAAGCCCCTGCGGAAAGATGCCGCCCTGTCCCGATGTCACCACCTGATCTCCGAATTTCACAAACGCAGATTTGCTCACATAATCCATCACACAGAGAGCGGAACTCGCAGAATATCCGTGAAGGAGTCCGGGATAGCGGCTCGATTGCAACATCACTCCCAGCTTCATTTCCGGCGCAATGATGGGCAGCACGCGCGAAACGCCCCCCCTCACCTCGATGATCTTCCCTATTACCGCCTTTTCCGCGCCGGAATATGCCACCACCGGCATATTCACTTTTACGCCATCCGAACTTCCGCGATCCAATATGATAGTGCGAAACCAGTTGTCGGGATCGCGGGAAAGCACGCGCGCAGGAATGGATTCGTATTCAATACGTGAGGCCATTTGAAGCTGCTGGCGTAGCCGCTCGTTCTCTTTTTTAAGCTCGCCGAGTTCATCCGCAATCTGTTCATATTTCATCAGCTTCTGACGGCTGCGCTGAAGTTCATCGCGCAATTCCCCGAGTTCGGTAAAACCAACCCAGAAGCGGCGCACGCCGCCCTGCATGGCTTCGTATCCGCGCTGAAAGGGAACCATCAGGAGACTGCCCAACCCCTCAAATGAAGTGATCGCGGTCGACGAACGGGCGGTGAGTGAAATCAGACAGAAAAGCGTAAAGGAGATGAAAGCGACAATCGTCTTATGTCGTATTATAAATTCCACTTATCACATCCGTAAATGAGAATTCCTGCCCTCAAAAGCACAAACGCCAAAAGCTCGAAAACAACATCAGCAGCACAGGCTTCGTAAGCTCATCAGCAGCAGCACAAACCCCGTGTAAGCGCACCACCAGCAGCACAAACTCTCGTAAACTCGCCACCAGCAGCACAAACCCCCGAAAGCTCGAAATTCGAAAGAGGGAAATCTATTTCAAATTCGCCCTATAGAGATACTTCAATTCTTCAAGGAATTTCCCCGCTCCAAGCACAACGCATGTGAGTGGATTTTCCGCCCTGATGACGGGAACGCCTGTTTCCTTGCTTATGTACTTATCGAGGCCTTTAAGGAGCGAACCGCCGCCGGTCATCACAATCCCTCTTTCGACTATGTCCGCCGCCAGTTCGGGGGGGGTCTTCTCGAGAATGTGCTTGATGGCTTCAAGTATCTGATCGACAGGCTCTTTGAGCGCTTTGCGAATCTCCGAGGAATCGATTTCGAGCGTCCGTGGCAATCCGGAAATCGCATCGCGTCCTTTCAGTTCCATCGACTCTACTTTCTTTTCGGGAAATGCGTTTCCGATGCGAAATTTCACATCTTCCGCCATCCGTTCCCCGATAACCAGATTGTACTGTGTCCGCATGTACTTAATGATCGCCTCGTCAAATTCATCGCCTGCAATCCTCACCGAATCGGCAATCACAAGGCCACCGAGAGAAATTACCGCAATTTCAGTAGTTCCGCCGCCGATGTCGACAACCATATGACCGGCCGGCTCATGGATTGGTATATTGGCGCCGATCGCCGCAGCGAGCGCCTCTTCTATAAGATAGATATCACGCGCTCCCGCCTGCTCGGCGGATTCGCGAACGGCGCGCTTTTCCACCTCGGTTATTCCTGAAGGCACTCCAATCACCACCCTCGGCCTCACGAGTGTTTTTCTTTTATGAACCTTCGTGATAAAATAGCGTATCATCTTTTCAACAGTTTCAAAGTCCGCAATAACGCCGTCCTTCATTGGACGTATCGCGACGATATCCCCCGGTGTCCTCCCGAGCATCCGTTTCGCCTCATGTCCCACCGCCAGCACTTTCCCGGTACTGGTCTGAACCGCAACAACCGAAGGCTCACTGAGCACAATTCCCTGACCCTTTACATGGACCAGTGTATTGGCCGTACCCAGGTCTATACCCATATCGTTCGAAAACATACCGTACAGCGAATCAAAAATCATGTATTCATCTCCTTGCCGATCATATAAAAGCCTCGGGATTGCGCCTGCGTTGAAATCGAAGCGTCACCCCCGCTGCGCACAACGGCCAATTTTTTTAAAAATTAAATTTCAATGTATTGCGTCTGGAGAAAAACTCCGTCTGTGCATCACATTCACGAGTTTTCCTACTTTCGCGCATATTTTTGTCAAGCCATAATCACAGAAATAATTTTTTCTGGCAAGAGTAATTATTCCATGCCAGACGAAATAATATCGCGCGCAGATTATTTTAATGCAAAAATGACATATTAAAGTTATTGTTGGTCACCTATTATGCATCACGAGCATGCGTGATCTGCCAGCAAAGCTCATGCGTACTCTCGCAATTGTCACCAAACGCCCATCCTGACAAAATACACACAGATACACGTGGATCGCTGAAAGTAAAGTCGCCGTATATCAATTACAAGAACACATCATTTGGTCAGCTTTCTTTATTGCCGCATCCATCGCATTTCATCGGATGTAAAAGCCTTGAATCATATCATTTCCGCGCCATGCAATCTATCAACGTCCTTCAAGTAACTTTTTTACCTCTGCATTATCCGGCTCCAGTTTCAACGCTTCAAGCCAGTGTTCACGCGCTCTCGCCTTATCGCCGAGCACAGCGAAGCATTTGCCTGCCCAAAATCTCAATACCGCTTTCCCGGGAGAAGAAACAATTGCTTCACTGAATTCTTTGGCTGCCTCCATCATCAGGGATTGCGAAAAGTAAATTTTCCCAAGGTTGAAGCGGATGAGCGTTTTCAATTCATTATCGTTTGCCTTTTCCAGCGCCTTCCGATATTCAAGAATCGCCTCTGTGTTTTTGCTGGTGATTCGATACACCGTGGCAAGGAAAAGCGTATCCATCACATCATTGCCCCCGGTGTTCTTCAACAGCTCAATTCCCCTCGCCTCATTGCCCCCTAAAACCTGTATAGTGGCGTACAGCCTTTTATCTTCGGGCGTAAGCAATTCAAAGTTTTTCATAATTGAAAGCATTTCCACAAGATCCACGGGCGTATAATATCCCGCCAGAAAACTGGCCTTCGCAACAAGCATCTGGTTTCGGTCTTCGATTCGTCCGTTTTCAAGGGCAGCAGCTTTTTTAAGATCCTTAATCGCCTCGATGAAACATCTCCGTACGTCTTCAGATTGTTCAGTCAGTCGGTCGGAGACGAAAAGCTCATTGAAAGAAGCGGGCATCAATGCTTCACCAAGCAGCACCTTAACCCTTCCCGATGAGAAATACGCTTCGGATGAAAAAAGGTTTTCGTTTTTATAGCTATCGCACACCTTTTCAAGGCTTTTCAGCATGCCTATGCGCGATTGGCGATCTGCGGCTTTATCGATATCCATCAGTTCTTTATCCAGCTTGCTGATATTGTATTTCCAGAACATCAGCGTAGTTCGATGAATATAGCCGAGATAGAGCAATCCGCCAACTGCAAAGGCAATAAATAGGTACTTTACAAATTTTTTTTCTTTTTTCCTGGGTTTGTATCGCGTATACATTGGATTTCTGCTCTTTATAAGGCTTTATTGTGATGTCAGATCTGTTTTTTCCGGTACGCAGCATACTCTCGCGCAAGTTTTTTCTCGATACCGCTGCCTCTCTTGAAAATAAAAAGACGAGCCTCATCGCTTCCCTTCAGAAACAGCGCCAGGTAGTTTTCTCCCTGCACCATCCTGTCCACCAGATAGAACTCAAATCGGTAGAGCTTCTTCCTTAACTGGAAATTGATTCCTTCACCCACCACGCTCACATGACCGCTTCCGATCCGTTTCAATTTTGAATATTTTTTAAACGAAGGATCTATGACGCTCACTCCGCCTTCATAATCAACAACACCGGAAGCATCATGATAGAGAGCTGCCGAATCTCTTTCGTCCTCGGCTGACGCTTGCACGACTGGCTTCTGTGTGTGCGAAACACTTTCCGCCTCCGGCTTTGTGACAGGGGGCAGCGATGACTTCCCCTCGTCGCTGACTGATTTCGAGTGTTCATTCTGCATGTTTTGGGTCTTTTCGTTCGGCAGGATTTGCGCTGGCTCGCTTTTTTTTGTTGCGGTGGAAGCGAATCCCCGATCGGTCGCAGGCGGCACCCCTACTTCCATTGGCACATTTTTCGCAACAGATGATGAACGCGATAGAAACGAATACACAATCAAGGCTATGCCCGCGATAAAAAGGAATATTGACGCATACAGCATAATAATTTCACCGGAATCGGTTTGATAAATTTCACCGACGCTCGCGCGATGAGAGGGCGATGTCAAGAACTTTTCATCTATGCGCCTTCAGCATCCATGCATATATCTGCGTTCATGGCACCTGCCAGAGCGACACCTTTAAATAGGGATCTTTTGAAAACCTGAAATCCGGTGATTCATTCATAAAAAAGATTCGTTTCCAGCTTTTTGGATGAAATGAAAAATATTCATCTTTTGTGACCGAAACAGTGTTCATCGCAGTAAGCGCATGCCCGTCCCTCGCCAGTTCATTCATCATCGCGCAATGGCGACGAAAATCGCGCCGGATGCTGAAATGGGAACCTTTCGCGCGAGAAAAGGTCGGCGGATCGTATACAATAAATGAAAAAACCATTTTCTTTTTCTTGAAAATTTTCATCCAGGTTTCCGCATCGCCGCTGATAAAATCCCTGTCGTGTGGAAGCAGACCGTTTAATCGATAATTCTGTTTTGCCCGGTTATGCGCGGACTTCGAGCTGTCCACACTGATACAGCTTTTCACTCCGGCTAAAAGTGCATGAACGGCGAAAGCGCCTGTATATGAAAAAAGATTCAACATCGAAGTAAAGGACGGATAGTACGGCACGAGCGCTTTTCGCACATCGCGCATATCCATAAAAATTCCCGTGTTTTGGCTTTCGAGAAGCTCACACAAAAGCAGCATCCCATTGTGTTTCACCGTGTATCCATCTGCAGGTAACCGACCACACACAAGCCGGCTTTTCACTTTCTCATTGGGAATTCCCTGCTGCTTTGTTCTATCTTTCCAGAGTACGCCCTCTACAGGCTTTCCCATCTTTGTACACAATTCAACCGATGCCGAAGCCACCTCGCCCTCAATCATTTTCACTTCATCATGAAAAGACTGCCCTAAAAGGTACTCACCGTACAAATCGATCGTAAGTCCCTCGACTCCATCCGCGGATGA
Organism: Leptospira biflexa; assembly: GCA_020721925.1. Taxonomy (GTDB): domain Bacteria; phylum Spirochaetota; class UBA4802; order UBA4802; family JAGODF01; genus DYLV01. The sequence goes on along the minus strand of DYLV01000008.1, from coordinate 37,637 downwards.
ATTAAACAGTCGAAAACAGGTGTCTTCTTCCAGTGAAAAAAAATCCCGCCGTTTGTGAAACGCCCTGCGTAGAATCGATGAGAGTTCCATCATTATTCGCCGCTTATGGCTTCATATTCATTTCTGCGGATACCGTCGCGGATCGCACAGAGCGTGGCGACCTTTTCTGAAAGCGTTTGGGCGCTACCGCATGCGCTGCCATCGTTCTCAATAAAAGAAGATATGCCGCAGGCGGCAACGCGGGGCAATTTTAAATAATCTGCAATATTATCGATGCCAATCCCGCCCGTCGGAAGGTAGCGAAAATCAAAGCGGACAAACGGCTTCGCGATAGCGTGAAGATAATCCGGGCCGAATGCATGTGCCGGAAAAATTTTAATGAGCCGAAAACCAGATTTCAGCGCTTCAAATAACTCCGACGGCGTCATTATGGCCGGTATGTATGCAAGGCTATTGCATAACGCATACTCTGCTAAAGAGGCATGAAAACAGGGAGAAACGAAAAAATCAGCGCCAGCCTGACGGGCCTCGGCAAATGCTGATTCATCCAGGATGCTGCCGGCCCCTATTATCATATCAGGATGTTTTTTCCGCAGGGCTTTGATGCATGCAAATGCGTCAACTCCACGAATAGTAATTTCGATTATATTGATTGAAAATGAACGCATGACTGCGGCAACCTGCAGAACATGCGCTTCATCATACAAACTAACAATAGGAAAAAAGCCTGAATGAAAAAAAGAAGGAAGGAGATTCAAGCCATTCTCGGATAGCATAACTCAATCTGATTTCCGTCGGGATCGAGAAAAACCACCGACTTGCCTTTACGCAGATTGTCAGGCCCGAATACTATTGGAATTTCTTTTTCGTTGATTTCCTCAACCGCATCATCAAAATCTTCTTCGTCGATATAGAAGCTCAAGTGGTTTTTGGTCCCTTTCTGATTTTTATATCCTTCAATCTCATAAAGCCCTATTACAATGTCGCCGACCCGGAGAAATGCCTGGCGCGTGTCACCAAATTTTTCCAGAACATCAAAATCAAAAAGGTCTCTATAGAATTCTATGGACCTATCCAGATTTGAAACTGTAAGCCCTACATGATCAACTGATTCAATTACTATCATCGCACATCCTCATTGTGTAAGAATATCCGCCGCATCAGGCGGGTTTGTTTCGCTGAAAAGCTACATGCACCATACTGCGCATCTTCGATTGATGAGCATAAAAAAATCAGCTCATTATGTCAACAAATTATACTTCCTTTGCCCGTAAAAAAGTTTCCTCGTTAGCCAAAAGGCAAGAAATTCTATTCAACCGTCACGCTTTTTGCAAGGTTCCGCGGCTCATCAACACTGCATCCCCGCAATACCGCGATATGGTACGCGAGAAGCTGAAGCGGTATTATTGTCAAAAGCGGCGCCACCAGCTTGCTCACTTCCGGAATGTAGATCACATGCGACGCATAGCGGTGCACTTCACGGTCACCCTCGTTCGCGATGGCGATGATATTGCCCTTTCTCGCCCGCACTTCTTCCATATTGCCGATTACTTTTCTGTACACCTCGTCTCGCACCGCAATAAATACCACCGGCATCTGATCGTCGATGAGCGCAATCGGCCCGTGCTTCATTTCTGCGGCGGGATACCCTTCCGCATGGATATAGGATATTTCCTTCAATTTGAGTGCACCCTCAAGCGCCACAGGGAAATGAACTCCTCGGCCGAGATAGAGAAAATTCGTGCGATTGCAGTACTGTCCGGCTATTTTGCGGATTTCATCACTCTTATCCAGAACAGCCTGTACAAGCTGAGGCAGTTTTTCCAATTCCTGCAAATACCCTTTTGCTTCATCGCGCGACATTTCACTTCTGCGCGCAAGAAGAATTGTGATGAGCACAATCACGACAAGCTGAGAAGTAAACGCTTTTGTGGAAGCAACGCCGATTTCCGGCCCTGCATGGATGTAGACGCCGCCATCAGTTTCTCGCGCAATTGTGCTTCCCACAACATTCGTGATGCCGAGCACGCGGATGCCGCACGATTTCGCCTCGCGAAGGGCAGCAAGTGTATCAGCCGTTTCACCAGACTGGCTGATGACAAAGACCAGATCCCCTTTGCGCAGAACCGGTTTTCTGTAACGAAATTCGGACGCATATTCAACTTCAACAGGAATACGGGCAAACTCTTCTATGAGATATTCCGCCACCAGCCCTGCATGCCAGGAAGTGCCACAGGCAAGAAAGAGAATCCGCTGGATGCCTGCAAAATCTTCTGGATTGAGGCTGAGGCCATCAAGTCGAACCTCACCCTCTTCAATAAGCGCGCGTCCCCTGAAGGCATTTTTTATTGTTTCGGGTTGTTCGAAAATTTCTTTCAACATGAAATGCGGAAAACCCTGCTTTTCGATCGATTTGATATCCCAACTGATGTGCGATTCATCCTTTTGAACAGGATTTTTCCCTAAATCGTACGTTTTAAAACCATCAGAAGTGATCTCCACTATTTCGCCATCGTCAAGATACACGACACGGCGGGTATGTTCAACCACCGCACTCGCATCGGAAGCCAGGAAAAGCTCCCCGCTGCCAATGCCCAAAATAAGCGGGCTGCCCTTCCTTGCGGCAATAATTTTGTCCGGTTCGCGATTCGAAACCACGAGAATACCGTATGTGCCATCCAAAAGCGGCAACGAATGGCGTACCGCTTCCAGAAGAGAGCTCTCTTTCTGATAGTACATTTCGATAAGATGTACGATTACTTCGGTATCGGTTTCACTTGTAAAATGATGCCCTTTCTCAATAAGAAGCGCCTTGATGGCAGCATAATTTTCGATTATGCCATTATGAACCACCGCAATTTCCTTTTTGCAATCGAAATGCGGATGCGCATTGATATCCGACGGGGCTCCATGCGTCGCCCAGCGGGTATGTCCTATTCCAACATGGTAGTGCTTAATATTTGAAAAATCGAGCTTTTCCTCAAGAAACTTAATTTTACCCTTGGATTTATTATAGAAAAGATCTTCGCCCACAAGCGCCACCCCTGAGGAGTCATAACCGCGATACTCCAGCCGTTTAAGGCCGTTGATGATTATTTCTGCGGCACTTCTGGAACCAATATAACCGACAATCCCACACATTGATTTTTCCTTACTGATATTAAATCTTTGCTGTATATGCTTCCGTAAAACTTATGTGCACAACACCCGCCTTTTCGTCAACGTTTATTCTTTTCCGGCACCGTAACAACGATATCTTCCAATACAACATAAATCTTCTTACCCCAATCATCAATACGATAATCGCGCAGAATACCCGAAACAGACACAAGCTTACCCGAGCGCCACCACGAAAGAAGGAGAGATGAATCATCACCGATTATTTTTTTTATGCGCGCTTTGTTCACCTTGCCTTCTATATGCAGCCAGTCGTCACCATAAAACGCAAAACGGAGCTTTTGCTGATAGATCAGCTCGGGAGATTCGAGCACATAATCATACCCCGTTACAATCCGGTGTCCCATCATCTCCATGAGCATAAAATACAATCGCGTGCGATAGTGCGTGCGGCTCCCAAAAAATCCGTCTTTCCATTTGAGATACAGCGAATGCAGTTCGATGAAATTTCTGGTGCCCTCCCCCATATCCCCGGAAAGGCTTTTTGCATCTTCATCCTTTGCCAATGCATTCACGCACAAAAAAGAACCAATAAGTACTGCACACAAAATTTTTTCACCACGCCGGATCATATTAATCAACGATGTACTGAATGAAGGCGGTACGTCAACAGACTTTTTGCATACGTCAAGTCGCATCAAGTAGTAAAATGCAGAAAATAATCGTCAGCGTGTGGGTTTTAGGTGTGTGCGTTGGTGTTTTATGTGGGTGAAAGCCAGTAGATTTTCCATAAAATGAACGTTTTGAAATTATTGTATTCTACTTTATGACCAGTATATTGTTTCTTATCCGAAAATTTCATCAAAAAATCATTATGCGTCATTTTTCTTTTACTGATCAAGTAATCCTGAAAAACCAGCGCAATCAACCTCGAAACCGAAGATTTGAATAAATTCCTCATATCAATAAACGACGAATATTCATTCTGCTCAAATTGCACATGCACAGTGTTCCAACCCGCACTCGCGTTTCTTTTCTGATAGCGCACTGTGCCTTCCGCTCTGTGAAGACTCTTTGCTCTTTTCATCAGCATTTGAGATATCCGCACAATAAACGCGGAATGGGTCATCTTCATCTTTTCTGCCTCCTGCTTCAGCAGTGTTGCCGTTTCCAGATCAAGATTCACTGTTGTTCTGATCGCCATCATTGCCTCCTTTTTAATTGCCTTCATTAATAAGACGCAGGAATTCACTGAAAAAATAAAAAAATTTTCTGTTGTTATTCATTTTTTCAGAACAGTAAAATTCTTTGTTGATTTTTATTATATGGATCACTACAGAATCCCCAATTTCTTCGATATGGAGATACCGTATGAAAAAAAACGCACTCATCGTCGGTGCAACGGGATTTGGCGGCCTTGGACTGATTGAAATCCTCCTCCGACATCCGGGCATCACCATAAAACAATTAGTCGCTCGCCGTGATGTCGGTATGCGCATCAACGATGTATTTCCTCACCTGACCGGCTTCTGCGAACTTCCGGTGCAGAGCAATGACGACATCGATTATTCCGACATTGACATTGCGTTTTTCTCCACTCCCGACCGCGCCGGCATGACGCTCATCGAAAAATTTATCGAAAAATCAATTCCTGTTATCGATTTTAGTGGCGATTTTCGATTCAACAGCACGGACGACTATGCCCTTTATGCAAAAAACAAGGGCATGGAAACCACTCATCATGCAGCTTCAGCCCTGCCAAAAACCGTGTATGGATTGCCTGAACTCTATTCTGAAAAAATCCGCCATGCAAACATTGTTGGCAATCCGGGTTGTTTCGCAATTTGTATGATTTTAGGACTTCTTCCTGCGGTAAAAGAAAAACTCATCGATACTGAAACAATCATCTGCGATGGAAAAACCGGCGTATCCGGTGCGGGAAAAAATCCCGGCGAAACGAATTTTTATCCCCAGCGCTATGAAGACGTCAACACCTACAGGGAAGGCACGCACCAGCATCTGGTGGAGGTTGAAAACGTGTTGAGCAGCGAGGGAGGAAATTATAAAGTGTTTTTTGTTCCTCAAATTGTGCCATTAAATCGGGGGATTCTCATTACTGCGTATGGAAAAACACAGAAGGGCATTCACACAAAAGACGTCGAGGAGATATACCGGCAATTCTACAAACAAGCGCCGTTCGTTTTCATCACCAATCGCTCGTGTCACACGACAGATGTGCGCGGCTCAAATCGCTGTGAAATTCGCGTCACGGTCGACGAGCGCACGGGTACGCTTTTCATTACCTCAGTCATTGACAATCTCGTAAAGGGGCAATCGGGCAATGCAGTGCAGTGCGCAAATCTCATGCTCGGGTTCGATGAAACCGCAGGACTGCAGGTACCGCCATTTTATCCGTGATGCAGTAAAGAGCTGATACATATTAATTTTTTTCGGACTTCCCCGGCACCATAGGAACGAAACGCACATGGGTGATGGTCTCTCTGTAAATACGGCCATTGATTTTTCTAATTCGCACCAGTTCCTGAAAAAAGTCGCCCACCGGCGCCACCATAATTCCGCCATCATGTTTGAGCTGATTCACCAGCTCCTTTGGAATGCTGGGAGGAGCGGCAGTAAGTATGATGACATCGAAGGGCGCCTTTTCAGGCCAGCCTGCATATCCATCGCCGCATTTGACAACCACGTTTGTATATCCGAGATTTTTTAGCCTTTGTTCCGCTTGTTTCGCCAAAGGCTCAATGAGTTCGATTGAATAAATCTCCTTTGCAAGCATCGATAGAATTGCCGTCTGATAACCGGATCCGGTACCTATCTCCAAAACCCTTTCGTTACCACTAAGCGCGCACAATTCCGTCATTAATGCCACAATATACGGCTGGGAAATGGTCTGTTCATAACCAATTGATAAAGGATGATCTTCATATGCCGATGAAATCTGATGTTGCGGTACAAATTTATGCCGTTCCACCGTCCTCATTGCGTTAAGAACCTTCGGATTGCGCACCCCCCTTGTTTCAATCTGCTTTTTAACCATCAATTCTCTCAGTTTGTCCAATTCCCCGCCTCCTGCGCACAGCACCGCCGCTGCGGCTGCCAAAATAATTACCCCCATGAATATTCCCGCAATTCGATTCATAACAACGCTTTATAATTCATCATTATACACAATATAACAAGTATGGGCGTTTTTTTCAACCCTCCAAGATATCAGCAGCACCTCTCGATTCCACAATGCCCGACAGGAATAATTGAAAACCCGAATATTTTACTCTTGACAGTCCATCACCCTTCATTTGATACACTACTTACGAACTTTTCTAGAAGCAATTATCACCACCGGATTAACGTATGTCAGAAAAAATCAGCGGGATTATCGCCTCGCCGGGAATTCGAATCGGTAAGGCTCATGTGTATAAAACATCTGAAGCCATTATACCGAAATATTCAATTCGAGAGGAAAATATTGAAGCGGAAATTGAACGCTACAAAAAATCCCTTGAGAAAACAAAAGACGAGATAAAAACCATCCAGGAGCAAATCGCCAGAAGCCTTTCAAAAGACATGGCCGATATTTTCACAAGCCACCTGATGGTGCTTGAAGATCCCATTGTCACCGAGAAGGCCATTAGCCGGATTCGTTTTGAGCGCAAAAATGCTGAATGGATCATCAATGATATCACGCTCGACCTGATTCAAAACCTTGGAGGCATTGAAGACGAGTACCTCCGCGAACGCATCATCGATATATCCGACATCAACAAAAGACTTATCAACAATCTCCAGAAGCGTCCCGGCGAATCGCTCAAAGACATCCAGGAAGAAGTTATCATCATCTCGAAAGACCTCACTCCCTCCGATACCGCCACCATGGATAGAAGAAGAATTCTTGCCTTCGTCACCGACAAGGGCGGGCGAACCTCCCACACCGCAATTATGGCCCGGGCTCTAGAAATTCCTGCGATTGTTGGCACACATACCACCACTTCAGCAGTCAGAGAGGGCGATACGGTTATTGTTGATGCCATACACGGAAATGTGATCATAAATCCGACGGAAAATGAACTCAGGGAATATCATGAATACATAAAAGATCTCCGTAGGCTCGACAGGGAACTTGCGAAAATCACACGTCTCCCTTCGACAACATTGGATGATGTTGAAATTCGCATTCTCGGCAACATCGAAATTCCCGAGGAAATGTCTCTCATTAAAGAACATAGCGCGCAGGGAATTGGACTTTTTCGCTCGGAATTTTTATTTCTGGACCGTTCCCTGCCCGATGAAGAGAAACAATATCAAGAATATCGCAAAGTCGTTGAATTTTTCAATCCGCTCCCTGTCACCATACGCACGCTGGATGTGGGGGGCGATAAAATTTATTCCTATAACAAAGAGCAACGTGAAAGAAATCCCTTCCTTGGCTGTAGAGCCATCCGCTTCAGCCTCGAACATGAAGATCTTTTCCGCACACAGATCCGTTCCATATTGCGTGCAAGCGCACATGGCAATGTCAAAATGATGATTCCAATGATTTCAACTGTGGAAGAAATCATACGAAGTCGCAATATTACGCTGGAATGCATGGATGAGCTGAGACAGGAAAGCGTTCCTTTCAATGAAAATATTCCGATAGGCATTATGGTTGAAGTCCCTTCCGCGATTCTCAGCGCCGACCGATTCTCGAAATATGCGGACTTTTTCTCAGTGGGAACTAACGACCTTGTGCAATACACTCTCGCGGTTGACCGCATCAGCGAAAAGATCGCATATCTCTATAATCCGCTCGATCTTTCAGTGCTACGCTTTCTCAAGCAGATTGTGGAAACTTCAAAACACTGCGACGTGCCGCTTTCAATCTGCGGGGAAATCGCAGGCGAACCGAAATACACCATGCTTCTCATCGGGCTCGGCTTCCGTGAATTTTCCATGAGTACGGCATACATGTACCAGGTGAAACGCATCATTCGCTCGGTCACCAGTGCCGAGTGCGAAGATCTGGTAAAAACGCTTATGAATATGGAAAAAACCTCCGAAATTGAGAATAAACTATTTGAGGTAATGCGGGCCAGATTCCCCTGGCTCAGCATATAACATGAAACTGTACCACGAGCTCGCCGAACATTATTTTGCCATAGAAAGCCATCACCGAAACCTTTCGGACGATGCGGCGATGATAACAAGCGCGGCAAACACTCTTCCGGGAAAAACGCTTATCGACCTGGGCTGTGGAACGGGTGAACATTGCTTTGAACTTTCCCGTAGAGGATTTTCCTGTACCGGTATCGACATCAGCATCCCGATGTTGCAGATTGCCGGCAGGCGCTTTCCTGAAGCGGGAAATTATATTCAGGTGAACATACTTGAACTTTCTTATCTCGAAGAATTCGATGTTGCAATTTCGCTATTCGGAACACTGAACTACTTAATCGATGACGATGAAATCAATACGGCTTTTTCAAACATCATGAGCGCTTTACGACGCGGCGGACTGGCTGTGCTTGAAATCTGGAATTCATATCCAGTGAAAAAAATACGCCAGAAAAAATTAAGCCATGTCTCAACAACACACAATGGCGATACAACCATTGAACGTTTCAGAGGGTTTTCACTCTTAGAGGAATCTCCGCGCACAATCGTAGAAGTAAAATACCGCTATATTATCACCGATAATATGGGAACACGCGAGCTTGCCGACCAGCACATCATGCGCGCTTTTTCAAAGGCAGAAATTGAAATGCTTTTAAAACAAAACGGATTTCGGATATCCCAGATTTCTTCCGGATCGAGGGGCGAAACATATCGCTCAACCTCGAACAGAATTATTTATTTAGCCAATAAAAATTAACATATAAATGCGCCTGACAAATAATTGCGCCGAAGAGATATTCATTGCAAAATAATCCTCTTTCGTTTGTTCGATATTTCATTGACAGAAGATGTGGCAGGGTTAATATGAGCCCATCATATTCAGGGGCAATACCAATGTCGAACTATCATCACGAAACAGGCTCAATCATCGGGAAAGGGGGAATTGAAATATTCATCCAGAAATGGATTGCGCCAAATCCTATCGCATCGCTTGTCATCGCACACGGACTTGGCGAGCATTCCGGCCGCTATGGCAATCTGATACAATGGCTCGCAGGCAAAAGAATTTCCATTTATGCGCTCGATCACCGGGGACACGGCCGCTCCGCAGGCAAACGAGGCCATGTGGCAAATTTTAACGACTATGTTGATGACCTTTCTTTCTTCATAAACAGCATCATTGACGAAAACCTGAATCTTCCGGTATTCCTGCTCGGTCATAGCATGGGAGGCGTTATTGCAATACTCTATGCCCTTCGCTCTCAGGAAAAAATTGTCGGACTCATTCTTTCATCGCCGGGACTGGTTCCCACCGTAGATGCTCCAAAATATAAGATCGCCCTTGCCTCTTTTCTATCAAAATATCTTCCCTCTCTATTGGTTTCAAATGAACTCGACGCACATTATATATCACATGACAGGGACGTGATTGCCGCATATCTAAACGATCCGCTCGTCCATGATCGAATATCCGCGCGATGGTACACGGAATTTTTAAAAAGTGCCGGGGAATGCCTGAATCGTGCGGGAGAAATCACCATACCTCTTTTCATCTTCCACGGCACGGATGACCGACTTGTGGATTTTGCAGGCAGCATTCAAGTATTTGATGCCGTATCGTCACGCGATAAAACAAAACTTCTGCTCGAAGGGCTCTATCATGAAACGATGAACGAAGTTGAATACGAACGAGAAAAAGTCCTTGCGGCAGTAACAAAGTGGATTCTTGCGCGCGCGGTGAAAAGAAAGAACACCGGTGCCGCAAAAGGGAAAAAACTGAAACCCCATGGTCGAAAAAAGTAACGTTCGTTTTACGGTATTTGCTCCAATCTTCACAGTACATAAATCATAAAGTTGGTGCAATTGCGCTCTCTGCGGTCATTGACAATCTCAATATCCTGCCAATACTGAAGCCCGGTCGGGTCCTTGCACGAACCAAATCTACCCGAACATACTCGATTATGCGACAGCGAAAAAATGTATGTTTTTGCGTGTACCACGCGATATGCGCAAGTTTTGAAATATAATCCTGATTTCTATATTGTTACATAAATTCCAATCTTGTTCAGCTGTCTACATTTTGTTATAGGCCACAAAGGGGTCAGAGCCATGTTGAATCAGAGCCGTTTTTTGGTGTCAGAGCAACCCGGAGAGAGCAAGGGGTCAGAGCCGTTTCACCAGTTTTTGGGGTCAGAGCCATTTTACCAGATTTACGAAAAAAAACCGCCGGGTGGGAGTGCCCGGCGTTTTTCTCAAATGGTACTGCGATGCTGGTCCAGCTACTTTAACAGTTGCAATACTGTCTGCGACTTCATGTTGGCCTGTGCGAGCATTGCGGTTGCTGCCTGTGTGAGTATCTGGTATCTCACAAAGGATGACATCTGCTCGGCCATGTCGGTGTCGCGGATGCGGCTTTCGGAGGCCTGTACGTTTTCGTACGCATTCATGAGGCCTTTTGCCGCATGTTCAAGCCTGTTGTAGTATGCGCCCAAATCCGCGCGCTGTTTGGAGATGATACGGAGCGCTTCATCTGCAAGCCCAATTACCGCGTTCGCTTTTCCGGGAGTTGAAAGTGAAATGAACGTGAGCACGGTGGGATTGCGAAGCCCGAGCGCCGCCGAGGTCATCGTTTCGATGAAAACTCTTTCACGCTGGTGCATGTTCGGCCCCATGTGGAACCACATCGACGCAGTGGGGTTCAGCCGCGCAAACGCGCCGGTGAGCAGCTTCATCTTGTTGAATTCAGCCTGGGAAGAAATTCGGTCGATTTCATCGACAAGTTCTGATATTTCTACCTGGATTTGCTGACGGTCTTCCGGCGTGTAGATGCCGTTTGCTGACTGAACCGCCAGCACACGGATCCTCTGTAAGATATCATGGGTTTCCTGCAGATAGCCTTCAGCGGTCTGAATGAGCGACATGCCGTCTTCGGTATTCCGTTCGGCTTGCCGCAAACCCTGGATCTGGGAACGCATCTTCTCGGACACCGCAAGACCGGAAGCGTCATCTCCCGCCCTGTTGATCCTCAGCCCCGAGGAGAGTTTCTCAATATCCCTGGTTATGCTCCAGTCGTGAAACTTTAATGTCCTGTGCGCAAATATCGCACTGACATTGTGATTGATAATCATAGTTTCCTCCTTGAATAAGTGCTTACTATCATCCGTGATAGTGATCTGATTATTCGATCGTCGTTTCAAATTTCGACATATATCGAAAATCGGCTAAATCGTATTATAAAAGATTATAATAGAATATTACCGTTTATTATTAAATATGGATATTTTATATTGTTTTTATATTCCCTAAAAAAAACTTGGCGTATTTTTTTTCTCATGCGTCAAAAAGTACTTCAGATTTTAATGGCAGAGTATTCGCAAAATATGATGAAAAAAGCTTGAAAGAATAAGGGCATGTCAGTTTTAGCGTATGTATACAATATCACCGACCGGTCAAACGCCTGCTGGAAAGAAAAAATATGACCCGATACGAAGGAATGCGCAATCGCCTCGCCAAGCCATCATATAAAAAAAGCTCGTCTTTTTCATATTATGCATCCTCCATCGATATTGAAGGCTTTTTCACGAGCGCCGTTGAATGGGTTCGTGATTTTTATGGACGTAAAAAACCGCTTGTTTTGGGAATTTGCGCAGGTCTTTTTCTTGCGTTTCTTGTCATCATCATCACCGATTTTTTCAAGGTAAAAAACCTGGCGGTATACACTCCAAGCGTGACCACAAAAATATACGACAAAAACGGCGAGCTTGCCGCCGAACTTTTCCGCCAGAAGCGGGAGGTGGTTGAATACAAAAGAATTCCCCGGGAACTCGTACAGGCATTCATCGCAATCGAAGACAACGAATTCTACGAGCATAATGGTATCAATATCAAAGGGATTGTGCGGGCGTTCTTCATCAATGTTTTTTCGGGGAGGATCCGCCAGGGCGGAAGCACCATTACCCAACAGCTCGCGAAGGTCCTTCTCACGTCAGGAGCACGGAGTTTTTACAGAAAACTCAAAGAAGCCATCATCGCCCTCATGATGGAATTGCACTACTCAAAAGATGAAATCATGTCGCTCTATCTCAACCAGATATTCATGGGACATGGGGCCTACGGCGTGGAATCGGCGGCGCGTTTCTATTTCCAGAAACACGTATGGGAACTCAATCTTGCCGAATGCGCGCTCCTTGCGTCGATTGTTTCAGCGCCAAACCGATTTTCACCCATCCGGCATCCAAACCGCGCAATGGAGCGGCATAAAGTGGTACTGGCCAAAATGGTTGAAATGGGCTTCATCACCATAGAGCAGGCCGAAAACGCCTATATCGCTTTCTGGCCGGAATACTACAGTTTTTTAAGCAGTCTTCCCCCCACCTATAACGTGTGGTCAGCACGATTGGATCGCTCTCCCTGGTTTACCGAACATGTCCGCCGTGAACTCATAAAAAAATACGGAGAGGAAGCCGTATACGAGCAGGGACTTTCCGTCTATACCACAATGGACCTCAAAAAACAGATTGCAGCGCAGGAAGTTATAGCCGAAGCGGTCAGGCATCAGACATCGGTATCGAGCACTTTAGCAATTCAGAGCGATGATTATTTCGTCGATGAATTCACCGACCCGGTGGAAATGTATTCGCTTATTTTTAATGCCAACTCTTTTCAGAAAACAGGCTCGCGGGAAAACCGCACAATGAGCCGCTACGTTCGGCAATTCATTCTTGAGGAATCAGATCTTATCAACTATATTGCCGGGTTTAGCAATATCGGGGAGCTTTTTGATGATTTCCGGAAAAAAATTTTTGATGAGCGGGAATATCAAAATGTCGAGGGCTGCCTCATATCCATCGACCATCGGACTGGATACATCGAGGCAATTGTGGGCGGAGGCGAGTTTACTTCTCAAAATCAGATAAATCGTACCGTGCAATCACACCGTCAGCCCGGTTCAGCCATCAAGCCACTTCTTTTCGCTGCGGCGATGGAAACCGGCGAATATTCCCCCGCCACGCTCATGCTTGACTCCCCGGTTATTTATACCGCGGGCGGTGGTGCAGATTGGGAACCCGAAAACTACTCGAGTGAATTCAAAGGCTTCATGACACTCCGCACCGCCCTTGAGCTTTCCGTTAACGTGGTGGCAGTGCGGCTTGCTGAATCAATAGGCATCGATGCGGTGCTGAACGGGTATTTCAAACTTCTCAATTTCACCAGCAAAGAAGACAAAGCGCGCATTCCACGAAACTTCTCCATCGCAATCGGTTCATTTGATGTCACACCCATGGAACTTGCGCGCGCATATGCCATCATCGCCAACGGCGGTAACAATGTGATCCCCTTTGCGATTCGCCAGGTCAAGGATCGCAACGGCAAAGTGCTGGAAGATCAGGAAGCAGAAATTCGCAAAACACTGCAGGAAATGGAAGCCAAGGGAACGCTTCGCGTGATTAAAGCCGAATCTGCCCAGATCATCATCAGCATGCTGCGCTCGGTCATCCAGAAAGGCACGGCACGCGCTGCCGGGATAGGCAGACCCGCCGCAGGTAAAACCGGCTCCACAAACAACTGGCGTGATGCATGGTTCGTGGGATTCACCCCCCAGCTTACCACCTGTGTCTGGTTCGGCTACGATACGCAGGGGCTCTCACTCGGCATTGGTCAGGCCGCGGCAAGCGTGGCAGCTCCGGTGTGGTCTCGCTACATGAAGCGTGCCCTTGCACACGAACCAGTGATGGACTTCCCTGTCTATGCCGCTTTACATGAAGTTGAAGTTTGTGCAAAATCGGGGCTTTTGCCCACAGCAAGCTGTAGTACTACAATAAAGGAGGTATTCCCGGAAACTGCAATCCCTACCAAACAGTGCAATATTTGCAGTGCCAGCGCCAATAAAATTCAAATGTCCGAGAGCAGCCCCGATTCGAATATTAGTGAGATTCAACGTTCTTCAATATTGAAAAATATTCGGAAGAAAAAGAAATCGGGACAATCGGTGCTTGAAAGCATTGGAAACGATCTTTTAAAATAAGATTCCATATTTCGCTGTTGTACCAAAAAACACCATTTATTTCAATTGCCTATTTTATATTGAGGACGACGAAACACAAATATGCCACCCGTTTGCTCGCATTGATCCATATCCAAATTCCCCTTGACAAAAAAATGACCATATGCCTGAATTTGACCACATCTGCGGAGGATCTACTTATGGGCACCTCTCACAACCGCTTTCCTCGTTTGAAATGACATACATAAAAGGAAGCGGTTTTTTACCAATGCATTGTGCCCTGAGGGGAACCTCAGGTGAGATACGTTAAGAGATGTTCCCTTACGCATTGCGCCGTTCTCCGCAATTACGCATATACGTGACACGCATTCTTTCGTTCAAGAGGAGGAATCGTATGGCTATTTCCAACAAAAGCGCGAAGAAACCATCAAAGGCAGTGAAGAAAGCAAAACCAGCAGCAAAAAAGGCATCAAAGGCAACTGCCACAAAAAAGAAAACCATAAAACCCGCTGCAAAAAAAGTCACAAAGAGCGCTCCTGTAAAAAAAACGGTTAAAACCGTTACGAAGAAAAAACTTTCGGAATCCAAAAAGATCGTCCCCCCAAAACCCGTACAGGAAAGCATCCCGCCGCAGCCGGCTTCTCAATCAGCAGAAAGGAATGAAACCCAGAAAGAGCCGAAAAAAGGAGCTGATAAATATTCCATAGATGTACTCGAAGGCCCCGATAATCGATATTTTGTGCTGACAGTGAACAATTACCGCAATTTTTTTGCGCTCGAAGAAATGCGAAATATCGTAAAAGCCTGTCATCAGGCATCAGGGGAAGAGGAAGGGATGCAGAGGCTGTATCACTGGTTCAGGAATTTCCGTCAGGATGTAATAACCAACACTAAAATCGAAGGGCCTTCCGATCCGGCTCTAAAAACCATCTATGATTATATTGTATCAACCTATACCGTAAAAGGTTCATAGTTCAGGCGCAACCGGTCGGCAATATACGGTCTTCTCTTTTCCATATCACGGCTCGTCCATCAAACACCGGGCCATCGATGCAGGCACGGCGATTGCCGAAAGCAGTTTCTACCACACATCCAGAACAGAGACCCACTCCACAACCAAAATAATTTTCAACCGATGCTTCAATGCACGCGTTTGACTGTCGAAACATTTCAATCAGCGATGCCATCATGGGAACAGGCCCACAGGTATAGACCGCATCAAATGATGTGCTTTTCAACATTCCCACACAATCAGTCGCAAATCCTTTTTCCCCGCATGAACCGTCATCGGTCATAATATGCATTACATCAACCGCGGCTTCGTACCTGTCCCGTAAAAAAAGCGCTTCTTTATTTTGCGCACCGAAGATATATTCCACCATTACACCACGCATTTTCAACACTCGTGCCAGAAAGTACAGGGGCGCATTGCCCACACCGCCTCCAACCAGAAGCGCCTTCCCTTTTTCAATAAGCGTAAAACCCCTCCCCATAGGCGGCTGCATGTCGATTTCACCAACTTCTGCATGATCGCGAAGCCACGCCGTTCCTCTGCCCACCACGCGAACGAGTAGCTCAATAATCCCATCAGAAAAATTGTGCACGGAAAAAGGCCTGCGAAGAAGCGGATCGAGCATGATCCCAATTTTCAGATTTACAAACTGCCCGGGCGCGGCTACGTCTTCAGACTTTATGCGCAACAGGAAGTGATCGCGCGCTACACCTATTGGTTTTTCAATGAGCTCTGCCATAAATTTTGTGATATGCTCCCGCACAATAATCTCATTAACCAAAATCAAACAACAAACTGCCGCAAGAGGATGTTTCCTTATGGGCACTATATATGATATAGTTGATTACACGGCTTTCTTTCATACTTTTTTCTTCTGTTGAAAGTGGGTTTGAGGTGCCCATAACATAAATCGTTATTACATACTACATTGTACGATTTGATGGTTTTTGCATCCTGACTTTTTTGTAAACAAAAAAAAATCTTCCTTATGAGATAATTTTTAGCCATAAATGCACTATGCAGAAAGATAAGAGAGGAGCGAATCAGTTATTTTCGAATATCATGGACACCTCTACAAACCACTTTCATCATTATGAATCACATAAGAAGGGAATTACCTATAAATACACACACAGGAACGCCATCCATGTAAACAGTTTTTCGAAGTTCCCATATATTCATACTCTTACTGCCTACTTGTTCCAGACAAACGCTATATTGAAATATATGATAATATGAAAGATGAAAGCCCGATATAAATGGCACTATCGAGAAGCGCGTCAAAACATGCGTGCGATATATCACGCATAGCTCGACACGCCTACCTTCAGTGTTGGTTTTTTGCAGGAAAAATTTGCGATAAGAGAGGGTGTTATTCGGGTATCAATTCTCGTATATCTGGGGGCACTCCCCACCAGACGGTTACGCAGGTAGCTTCTTCTGTATGTTTTTCCTTATATGTCCAGTTTCCGGGGAGATAAGTATCTCGAACTTCCTCATAAAATTTAGCAAGGTAGTATTCAACAACTTGTGAAAGGTATGTTTTCACCGCAATCGCAATTAAAAGCGAAATCGACTTAAGACAAAACCTTCGCAAATCTTGTAAAAGCCTATTCTCAAGTTTCATCATTGTGAGTTTCACCCGATGCTTCACAATCGGTTCACCGGTCTCATCATCGACGCGGTTCTGGTATTCAACCGTACCAATGAATTTTCGAAGCTTTTTATGATCATGAATCAACATGCGCAAAACATGGTGTATCAAATCCATGGCATCATGGCCTGTTTTCTTTTCCGCCTCTTTCAGCAAATCAATCACTTCGTCAGTCATCATATAGCTTGTTTTTACGTTCATGTAATCCCTCCTGAATATTAATGCGTCTTCATACATTAATACGATTGCAACACGTGAAATCAGAAAAAAATTTTTTAATGGTTGATACGAGTTGAAATTTTTTTAGAATCTTCACCGGAGGTACTTCATCACGATCTATAAACCCACGTATAAAAAAATTCTTGAAATTTAAAACCGTCATTCTAAAAACAGTCTTACTGTTCACATTTTGATGAGGAGCAGCCCCAATGCCCACTACACGAATGAAAAAACTTAGCGATTGCATCTTAGCTATCGATGCCGGCACCCAATCAATCCGCGCGGTCATTATTGATCTTGAGGGCAATTTACTCGACATTGTCAAAACGCCGATTGAGCCATATTTTTCTACAAAGCCAGGATGGACCGAACAGGATCCTCTTTACTATTGGAAGATATTATGCAGCACCACAAAACAGCTTTTGAGAAAAAACAAATCCTATTCGCACATTATCAAAGGCGTCACGCTCACCACGCAACGCGCTACTGTCATCAACCTCGATAAAGACGGAAACCCGCTTCGCCCTGCAATCGTCTGGCTCGATCAGCGCAAGGCGGAAGTTGAACACTTCCCTTCGGGGATTTTACGCCTGGTTTTGAAAGCGGCAGGGATGCTCGAGGCGTTGGAGCATACCATTCGCGACGGTGAATGCAACTGGATACGCCAGAATCAGCCGGAAATATGGGATAAAACCCATAAGTTCCTCCTGCTTTCCGGATTCTTCAGCTATAAGCTCTGTGATGAATATGTCGATTCCGTTGGCTGTACTGTTGGCTACCTTCCATTCGATTTTAAAACACAACAATGGGCAAAACCTGGCGATATGAAATGGAAGATGTTCCCGATGAATCCGTCGGTGCTTCCAAAATTGGTGCGTCCCTCTGAACTGCTGGGCTACATCAGCAAAAAGGCTTCACGGGAGACGGGCATACCGGCAGGTCTCCCTCTTATTGCTGCTGCAGCCGATAAAGCCTGTGAAGTGCTGGGAGCCGGTTGTCTGACCCCAGAAATCGCCTGCCTTTCCTACGGTACCACCGCTACAATTGAAACAACGAATCCGAACTATGTGGAAATTATACCCTTCTTTCCGCCCTATCCCAGTGCTACACCCGGCTCATACAATACAGAAGTAATGATTTATCGAGGCTACTGGATGGTAAGCTGGTTTAAAAAGGAATTCGGACTTCGAGAAATGCAGATTGCCGAAAGGCGGCACATTGCTCCCGAAGCACTTTTCGATGAACTCATCCGCGACATTCCTCCCGGATCGATGGGCCTTACCCTCCAGCCCTATTGGTCACCGGGTGTAAAAATTCCCGGCCCTGAAGCGAAAGGCGCCATTATCGGCTTCGGCGATGTGCACACCCGTGCGCACATCTATCGTGCCATCATCGAAGGCCTGGCCTATGCACTGCGTGAAGGAAAGGCGCGTACCGAAAAGCGCAACAAAGTGCCCATCACAGCAATACGAGTCGCAGGCGGCGGCTCGCAGAGCAGGCAGGCAATGCAGATTACTGCCGACATTTTTAATCTCCCTGCGGAAAAGCCGCATACCTATGAAACATCCGCACTTGGCGCGGCAATAGACGCCGCGGTGGGGCTTAAATTCTATCCGGATTTTTCAGATGCGGTGAAGGCAATGACGCGCGTGCGGGAACGCTTTGAGCCCATTGCGAAAAATCGCGATCTCTATCAACAGTTGTATGAAAAGGTGTATCTAAAAATGTACAGCAAGCTCAAGCCTCTCTATGATGATATCCGCACAATTACCGGATATCCGCCGGCAAAGTAGGCATATATCAATAAGACCTGTATGGTCTTAGCATATCATGCTTGCCTCTTTGAAAATATTTAAGGTCCATGAGAAAACAAAATGCAAACGCGCAATCGCATTGCCGGCAAATGCCATTGCTTCTGAGTGAGAGGTTTTTTGAAATTGCATCGTCAAATTCATGCATCTATCGTGTGAAAAGTTTCAACAATGCACATGAATGGCACATAAATGCTTCTTGCAAAAAACCGGAATAATCACAAAACAAAATTAACGATGTGAAAAATACATGCGCTTCAACTAACCAGATAATACAATCTTCTCCATCACCTCATCTAAAAGGCGAATCGCTTCTTCCACGGTTGTCGCCTCAAAGATTTTCCCGCCGCGGTCATCGAGCGGCGTGCCCGCGATTCGTTCGCTCCATCCTTTCATAAAAGTACAGGCAATAAGTGGACGTTTGAATTGCCAGGCATACGCAATTTCCGTAAGAGTACCAGCTCCGCCGCCCATCGCGACCACAACATCGCCGGCAAGCACGTTGGGAAGATTGCGCGCAAATCCAATACCTGTTGGAATGACTATATCGCAATATGAATTTGCGTGATGATGATCATCGAATGGAAGAATGCCGACAACTATTCCTCCTTCTTCACGCGCTCCCTTTGACGCCGACTCCATAATGCCACCCCGGCCGCCAGACACAAGTACCCAGCCGCGGCTGGCAATTATTTTTCCTATTTGGTATGCTTCCTCGGAAAACCCGCAATCGCTCGAACCAATGACCGTCACCTGTTTTCGCCGCATAATTGAGAGTCTCCCGTGATAATATAATTTTCAAATTGAAATACATCATACCAGAGCCTTTCTCTTTTGCTGTGAATATCGAGCAAAATGGAGAGCCTCTGGTAGGGAAGCGACAGGCCCTGATAATTAAATTCTACTTTTATTTTTTTTATTTCATCCTCCCTGCCACGCAATGAGTGAATAAAAACAAGATACATCCTGAAAGATGGATTTACGCAAAGAGAATCTGAGGGGAAGGCGCCGTGGAGCATATTCGTGATATGTTTTGAAACATCAAGCAAGGTATGGAAGCCCATATGGCTTAAAATTTTCTCAATATTTCTGAAAACAAATATCACCACATGAATTTCGTGATTTCTATCAAGATGCCGGTCGATGTAGTCATCAACGTTTTTCCTGACTTCATCGAAATAGCTGTACTGCTGCGCAGGACACGCATTTCCCTGAAAAAGAATGGAAAGCATGTTTCCTGCTCTGGCAAAAAACTCCTCAGTAAAATGATTCGAAGAAGAAAGCGCAGCAAATAAAAGGGGATATTTTGTTTGGGTAATCTTTTTTGCGTACACCACATGCGCGGAGAATCCCGATCTATCTCCTCCAATACGAATAATTTCATCCGCATCATCAATGTATTCCAGCGACAGTGCCGCTGCGATTCTTCCCGTCATTGACGGATCTCCTACTGACACAACAGGAACAACTGTCCCTGCGTTTCGGACGTATACAGCGGAGTGGAGACAACAGTTATGAACATTATGATAATACAAAATGCCATGAACGATTTCGGCCGCTTCTTTTCGGGTCATTTCTTCTTCGAGCTGCACGCACTCTTTCAGGAGCCGCCCGTACGCTTCCTCCGCAGCGGGGAGAGGGAGTTTCCCCTGCGCAAAATCTTTCATCGTATTTCCGATTTCAGTCACCAGCTTTGTGACCAGATCGTTCATATCACACACCTCTTGCCCTGCACCATAAAAACGCCGGTGGCCACACATCAAAATCTCGAATCTTCATGTTTCCCGCGAAAGATCATCCGCAATCCTTTTTGCACAGCTGTAAAGTCGAAACGAGCCGGTAAAAAAGAAAAGCGCGCAATCGCCCCGCGCACGAAGCGCTTCGGCGAGTTCTTTTTCGCTTACAAAAATTTTCATCATCTCCCCGTATTCAACTCCTGGCACAAAAGCTCGCTCGTCGCTCTGTATCACATAAAAGATTGTTTCTGTCAACATGTTTTGAATTATCGCGATCATTCCGTCCACGTCCTTATCCGCCATGCAGTGAAGCACTGCGACTTTCTCTCTATCCGGATATGACTTTTGCAGATACTCGCACACTGCAGTCATCGCAGCCACATTGTGTGCAGGATCGAAGATTACCAGCGGTTCGCCCAGAAGCTTTTCCAATCTGCCCGGCACCCTGCACGTGCCAATTCCATCGCGGAGGGATTTATTGGATATTTTTCCCTTTTCAACGAGAACCGCGGCCGTAATTGCCATCGATGCATTGAGGTGCTGCTCAGGAAGATGGTGCAAAAGCGGAATATTCACCACTCTGTGCACATCGATTTGAGGATTGCTCTTTGCGCAAAATTCATAATCAAACAGACAGCGCCCATATTCATCGTCCCCTTTGACATGCGAGGAAAAATCATCACCATACACAAAAAGCGGGGCATTACATTCCTGTGCGCGTTTTTGTATCACATCACGCGCATCACCGCACGCGGCAGTGATCACGGGCACGCCTCTTTTGATGATCCCCGCCTTCTCCCCGGCAATCTTTTCTATGGTATCGCCGAGCAATGCCGTATGATCAATATCGACATTCGTGATTATTGAAACGCACGGTGTAATGACATTGGTGGAGTCGAGCCTGCCACCGAGCCCTGATTCTATCACTGCGTAATCGACATGCGCACTCTGGAAATACCGAAACGCAATTGCAGTAAGCGCATCGAACCATGTTGGTTGAATGTTAGGATTTTGCTCGATAATTGAAAATACTTCTTCCTCTATTTTCTCAAAATCGGCATCATCAATCAAGCGCTCATCAATCCGTATGCGTTCGTTAACTGAAATCAGATGCGGCGATGTGTACAATCCTGTCCGAAAACCCGCGGCACAAAGAATTCGATGAATGAAATGCGCCGTTGAGCCTTTGCCGTTGGTTCCGGCGATGTGGATGGCATGAAGCTTTCGGTGCGGATTCCCCATTTCATTCAGAAGCGCGGTGATGGACGAAAGCGAATAGCCGGTGAACACACGGCTTCGCTCGTTATCTGCCAGTACCTGTAATCTTCGCATGGCCCTTACTCGTGAATTGACGATGTAAGCGCTTTTTTCATTGCGTCAAAAGGGGCCGGCATTCCTGTCCAGATTTCAAATTGACGCGCGCCCTGATGGAGCAGCATCTCAATACCAAATACCATTCGCGCTCCTTTTTTCTCCGCCGCCTGTAAAAGCGCGGTTCGATGAGGGCGATAGACAATATCGAAAACCGTATGGTGCGGCAATATCAGCCGTACGTCGAGAGGCAGTGAAGCGATATCCGGTTCCATTCCCACAGATGTGGTGTTAATCACAATATCAATTTTTTCCATAAAGGCATCATCAAGGGCAGAAATATGCATGGCGCCAGTCGACGCATCTTTTTCCCGAAGATCATTCACAAGGGACAAAAACTTTTCCGGGTTTCGCCCGGCGACAGTGATGTGGCTTTTTTTTTCAAGAAGCGAAAATGCAATTGCTCGTGCCGAACCGCCGTTTCCAAGAACGAGAATTCTTTTTCCGGAAGGATCGACCCCCGCCCGCATGAGCGCTTCAATCGCTCCATACCCATCGGTATTATAGCCGATAATCCGCCCTCCATTGTTGTGCACAGTATTTACCGCACCAATATCCCTCGCAAGCGGGTCAATTGCATCAAGGAAATTCATCACCTCGGTTTTGTAGGGGATGGTGATGCTCGCTCCGTAAATCGGAAGGCAGCGCATAGCCGCAATCGCCTCAGCGATCGATTTCGGAAGAAATGCCATATACGCCGCATCAACCTCAGCCGCTTCAAATGCCGCATTCTGCATGAGAGGCGAAAGCGAGTGTTTTACCGGATTTCCGAAGATGCAGTACAATTTCGTTCGCGCACTGATTGTTTTCATCGCACATCCGGATAAAAATGAATTGACCGGAATAAAAGCATTCCGGTAGCGTTCAATCTACGATTTAACAAAATCGTCCCTTTGCATCTATTGCTTCCTGCGGGGAACAGAAATGGCAATCTTTTTTTAGCTTTATAGTGCAACATGGCCGAAAAAAAGAAAAAATCGAGCGGGAGAAAAACCGCACCTAAAAAGAAGACGCCTTCAACAAGAAGGAGAAAAACCGATTCTTCTCAAGATACACCCCCTGCGATTTCATCATCGCAGAGAGCACCGCGATACCTGCTCATTATACTCATATTGCTCGCCGCTATCATTATTCTGGTCAATCAATATTTTTCCGGCGGGAGCGTAAAAACCGGCACGAGGGATACCGCGCCAATCACGGCGCAGAAGAAGATACAAGAAACCGATGAGGGGGATTCATTTTCGAATAAAAAAGACAAAACCGACGTACAGGGAATGCGCGAGCAGAAAAATACCAAACATGGAAAGGAAAACTCATCGCAGACAGCTGAAAGCCGAATGAAAATATATTTCCTGCGGGTGGATGAGCGCACCGAACGCGTCTCGCTTGTTCCCGTGACCCGCCTGGTCAAAGGCGAAGCGTCACTTGAAAAGGCGCTCGGCGAGCTCATAAAAGGACCGAATTCAATCGAGCGGAGCAAAGGCATCTTGAGTGCCGTTCCTTCGAATATCAGAATCAGAGGCATTTCAGTAAAAAACGGCGTCGCGGAAATCGATTTTAACGATGCAGTGGAGCGAAACGCAGCGGGAAGCATTCTCATCAGCCGGCTCGATCAGATTGTGTACACCGCCACTGAAGTTGCGGGAGTACACAGCATCGCAATTAAAATCAACGGCAAGCGCAAACAGGTGTTTGGAAGCGACGGACTTTCAATCGGCGGGCCGCTTCATCGGAGGCAATAATGTTTGAAATTGAAATCAAAGCCAAATTGAATAATCTCGATGAGTTTAAAAAACTCATCGTCTCGCACGGTGCTGTTGCGCACAAAACAGTACGCGAAAGCGACCGATATTTCAATCACCCGTCAAGGGATTTCGCACAGAGCGATGAAGCTCTGAGAGTTCGCATCGAAGGGTCGCGAGCCGCGCTCACCTATAAGGGCCCGAAAATCGGTACGCGCAGCAAAACCCGTTTTGAGGCGGAGGTGGAAATCTCGGACGCATCGGTCATGCACACAATTTTAGAAAAGCTTGGCTTCACGGAAGTGCTCTGCGTGGAAAAAGAACGAACCGTGTACGATTTCGGCAGCATCATCATCTGCGCCGACAGAGTGGATAATTTAGGCGAATTTGCTGAACTGGAGAAAATCGGCGAAGACCGCGAAACAATTGAAAATGAACTTTTTGCATTGGCACAAAAGCTCGGCCTTACTGAATTTGAACGGAGATCGTATCTTGAAATGCTCCTTGAAAAAACAACATAACATGATTACGGAGGGACAATGACCGCATCAAAGCTCTATCTTATTCACGGACTCGGCAGCGACTCAATTGGGCTGGTGGAGAAAATCACCTCGCCGATTGCCGAAATAAAAGGGAATATCGTCGATCTGCGGCAGGATGTCATGCACGGCCTTTTTATTATCGACCTGGTTGCCGATCTTGCGGCATCGGACATCACATTTGATGATTTTAAAAAACTGGTCGATAAAATTTCCGATGAAACAGGACTCACGCTTTTTATTGACAGCTATCGCCCCATACCGCGCGACCCCGGCAAAGAAAACATTCTCCTGATTCTTCTCGGCTATGATGCACCCGGCATAATCGCAGCAGTGACGGAAATCCTCAGGCGCTATTCCATCAATATTGAATTTTCACAGATGATTGCGCGCGAAGGGGTATTTCTCATGGAGCTTCTGGTGGACATCAGCCGCGCAACCATTCCTGTTGAAAACCTGAAAAACGCGCTCAGGGAAACGATGGCCTCCATGAACATCAACACAATGTTTCAGCTTCAAGATGTATTCAATAAAAAGAAAAGAATCATCGTATTCGATTATTCTTGGAGCATGATGAACAAAAGCGATACAACTGAATTGATGAAGCTATGCGGCATTGAAAGCGCAGAGCTTTCACGCGTGTATTCTTCGCAAAGCCCTCTCGAGTGCATGAAAAAATCCGCACAACTCCTCGAAGGGCTTCCTGATGATGTCATCAAATCAATTATCAAAGCAACTTCAGTCACTTCCTCGACAATGGAGCTTTTGCAGACTCTTAAAACAATGGGATACCGGATCGTTCTTGCCTCAAATGCCTTCGACCTTTTCATTGAAAAGCTAAAGGACATGCTCGGCCTCTCGTATGCGTTTGGATGCCCTTTGTTAATAAACGACGACGGCAAATGCCTCACGGGCGAAATTGAAAGCGATTTCTTCCTTTTCGGCAGTAAAGATGCGCGTATCAAAGAAATTATGGAGAAGGAACATGTTCCAGACGAGGATGTCACCACCATCAGCGATAAATACGAGAGGGAGTTTGAAAAGCCGGGCGTTGGTATAACCATAGGGATAAAAACAATACTCGATTGCTACAATCAGCATATCATCTCCCGAGAAAATCTCCTTGGGATTTTGGGTATCTTCGGCCCTCTTACTTAATACGGCATGATTACACATGAATCATAACCGCGATTACGCGAAAAAGGATAACTGCTGTGAGACAATCGGATATTGACATCGCGCGCAATACTACCATGAAGCCCATCAGGGAAATCGCCGGGCAAGCTGAGCTTGCAGATGATGAAATCATTCC
The DNA here is from genome assembly GCA_020721925.1 of Leptospira biflexa. Lineage (GTDB taxonomy): Bacteria > Spirochaetota > UBA4802 > UBA4802 > JAGODF01 > DYLV01. Next base: position 12,011 of record DYLV01000008.1, on the reverse strand, counting down.
CTATGGACGCTATATTGCAAAAATTTCTCTGAATGTTTTTCATAGACTGAAAGAGAAGCCGGACGGCAAACTCATCCTTGTGACTGCCATGACTCCCACTCCCATGGGAGAAGGAAAAACGACCACAACAATTGGGCTTGCCCAGTCGTTTGCGAAAATCGGCAGGAAAGCGATGATCGCAATTCGTGAACCCTCCCTGGGACCATGCATGGGTGTAAAGGGCGGCGCAGCCGGCGGTGGTTATTCGCAGGTGCTTCCCATGGAAGAAATAAATCTGCATCTCACAGGCGATATCCATGCCGTCTCCATTGCCCATAATCTTCTCGCCGCGGTGATCGACAATCACATTCACCATAAAAACGAACCCGAACTCAACCCGCGCGACATCGCATGGCGGCGCGTCATCGACATGAACGACCGTACCCTTCGAAGCATCATCGTGGGCATTGAGGGCAAAGGAGCAAACGGCGTGATGCGTGAAGACGGGTTTGATATCACGGCATCCTCGGAAATCATGGCAATCCTCTGCCTTTCAAATTCACTTTCGGAATTAAAGCAACGGCTCGGCACCATCATCGCAGGGTACACGCCATTGCGCCGCCCCGTTGCGGTGAGAGAAATCGGCGCCGAAGGAGCGATGGCTGCGCTTCTCAAACATGCCGTGCATCCCAACCTTGTGCAATCGGTTGAAGGCGTTCCTGCCTTTGTGCACGGAGGCCCCTTTGCCAATATCGCCCACGGATGTAACTCCATCATCGCAACGAAGATGGCCTTGAAACTGGCCGATTACGTAGTAACCGAGGCGGGATTCGGCGCGGATTTGGGAGCAGAAAAATTTTTCAATATCAAATGCCGCTACGGGAACCTCTCCCCGTCTGCAGCTGTACTGGTGGTCACCTCTCGCGCGTTTGCAAAGCACGGCATTGAAAATGTGATAAAACATGCCAACAACATCGCCCATTTCCATGTGCCGATGGCAATATCCATTAACCGTTTTCGAGGGGACAGCGACGAAGAACTTTTAAAAATTCTTCATGCATGCGAAACGCACAACCTTTGCGCATTCATTACCGATTTCCGCGAATCGGGAGGAGAGGGCGGAATAGCGCTTGCAGAAGAGATTGTGCGGCTGTGCGAAACGCCATCCAATTTTCAAACGCTCTATCCTCTTGAATGGCCGATTCAGAAAAAAATTGAAACAATCGCGATGGAAATATATGGCGCCGACGGCGTGAGGTTTACCCCTGAAGCGGAGAAACAGCTTCAACAGATTGAAACCCTCGGATTCGGGAATCTCCCCGTCTGCATGGCGAAAACGCAATCATCGCTTTCGGACAATCCCGAACTTGCCGGACGCCCACAAGGTTTCACCATTACAGTATCATCCCTCCGGGTTTCTGCCGGCGCGGGATTCGTGGTTGCCTGCACAGGCAAAATTATGACTATGCCGGGACTTCCCAAAAAGCCTTCGGCACTTTCCATCGACATTGATGAGGCGGGAAATATTTCGGGATTGTTTTAGAAGTTCCGCCGTCCTCTTCATATGAGCAATATGCATAACCAATTCCCGCAGAGGGAATAATCTGGTCCATTGCAGAGTAATAGATCACCACGGGTACAAAAGACGTATCTGGAGACTCACCATCTCCCTGTTCCGGGCTGCTATATCCCACCACACCGCCACTCACACACCTGTTGATGACAAACCATTCAAGCTGCACCTGGTAAGTACGTGCACCTATAGCGAAAAACGTTTCCGCATCACCTGCCCCATTTTCATACAAATCCTTCTTGACCAATTTAGTTTATTTTACAATAGTGTCAAAACAATATGTATTGCTGATAGTCTGATCATAATAAATTTTCTTTCACGGTAATGCTACACATCAGCCATAATCTCAGGAGGTATCCAATGAAAATTACCATTAAGAGTATCGCGCTTCCCCTTGCATGTATTATCGCAATGGGACTATTCGTTTCATGCAAAAAAAAGAGCACCTTTGGTGAGCTTCTCATCGAAGTTGAAGCAAGCGTGCTTCCACAGTCACAGACAGAGACATGGCCTCAGCGTAAAGCGGCATGGGTGCAGGATGTGAAAAATGCGCAAAACGACGTGGGAGTGCTCCGAAAACTCCTTATTGAATTCGAAACAAATATCCAGTATCAGGCGCAAAAACCATACTGGCACGACCGCAGAAACGCATGGCTCGAAAGCGTCAGCAACGCCGGCTCAATTGCCCAGCTCCGCGATTTGCTTATTGAGCTGGAAAGCTCGTTCACATTCTCGACCCAATCCACCGACTGGCAGGAAAACCGCAGCGACTGGTTTAACAGGCTTCAGGCGCTTGAATAGACATTCAAATTGGACATGCGCAATCAAAACCCGTGGAATGGATGCATGCCACGGGTTTTTGCTTTATCGCCCATGGTGTGCATCTTCGACAACAATGTTCACACCGTCTCGTTCCAGCACGGTGAAGAGCTTTTCAAGATAGCGGCCCACGGCGCAGTTCTCAGGAATTGTGAAGGAAACAAGCCGCGTGTTTTTCGCCACGTATAAAGCCGCATGGGCGCATTTGTAATCGAGCGTTTTTAGCGCCATAGCAACTGAACGCGCACGATGATGTTTTACAAGCCGCACAATTTCACGCGCTTCATCCATCGAGGTTAATTCTCCAGTAATTATCGCATGCGAACCGTGCAACGTCATTATTGCATTCCCCGCACCGGCATTGCACATGGTGCTGCCATCGGAAGGAGGTGCTTCGTAGAGCAATACCCACGCGAAGACGCATGCCACAGGGAGTGCAAGTGCCCTGACAGGGCGCAGACGTTCAAATGGCAGACAGGGCATAATAAAAAGCATCCAGGGAATAATTAAAAGCGGGGATAATGCCTTCGGCGCGAAATGCCCGGGCAGTGCAGCGAAAACACCTGCGAGGTATTGCGTCAGTGCGTACACCCCGTCTATTGCAAAGGCTATCCACCAGATTGAGAATGGAAGAATTGCATCGAGCACCATGACGATAATGGAACCCGCAAACACAAACTGGATCAGCGGCACAATAGCCAGATTGGTAATAACCGATGTAAGATTTATCTCTCCGAGTTGAATGGCCAGCACCGGATAGACGAGGGACTGGGCGGATGCGGTCAGCGCAACCGCCACCGACAGAACTTTTGGTAAAAAGCTGAAGGTTTTTTGGCAATTTCCGTAGAAGAGCAGAATTCCCGCAGTAGCGCCGAATGTGAGCTGAAAACCGAGCTGATACAGCTCCCATGGCGCAAAGACGAGAATCCAGCTTGCAACATGAAAGAGGATATTGAGAGGCTTGCGGTCCGCATCAAAAAGCAGGTGCAGGCCCCCGAAGATGAACATTGCAAAAGCGCGCAGAAGCGAGACGGGCATATCGCTAATCCACAAATACAGCGCAACAATCAACGCAATCACCGGGAAAGATAGGCGTCTGTCCACATGAAAAAAAGAAAAAAAAGCGAGGGGGAGAAACACGAGCGTCGCAAGATGAGCACCGCTTGCCGCCAGAATGTGCAGCACGCCTGCCCAGGTAAAATCCTGTATGATTTCCTTGTCGATATGGTTTTTATTGCCGAAATAAAGCCCTTTCAAAAGAGAAGCAGTTTTATGCGAAAAAATCCTATCAACCCGCTGTGCGATATCCTTTCTGATCATCATCCTCAATTTGGATTCATCGGTATCTTCGACGGTAAATTCATCGTGCGAGAGCGCCACAGAACCGCGCAGCCCTCTGCGCAAAAGCCACGATGCAAAATGCTCCTGTACGTTATTTTTTTCAATAAATCGCGGCGTGTGTGTAAAATGTATTAGCTGGCCAGATGTAATTTCCACCTCAATGGGCACATATACCATAATGCGGCATCGGTCCTGCTCTTTGCATTCAATCTCAACGACAGCCTCCTGTGCATACCGGGCCATTTTTGCTTCACGCACCGTACCCTTGAAATACCTCCCGGTCTCCTTTGCAATCTCACATGCAGGCGTATAAACAAGCGCACAAACATGGAAAGCCGCCGCCGATGCGCATAAAGCCGGTAGTACAACAAAAAGAACTGTGTTTCGCAGAAAAGCGCGACTTGCATCAGGCACGGAAGATCTTCGCAGAATTATGGAAATCGACAGAGCAAGCGCCATAAAGAGAAGAACGGAGCCGATGATTATTTCGCTGGTTCGCCATAACAAAATCCCGTATGAGATGATAATCGAAGCAGCAGTGAAAAGCGCTGAGAAGAGGGAGGGAACGGCAGAACCCGCCCGGAAGCGGTTATATGCTTCCAACGTTATAGATAATAAATACTGCGGCCCCCGTGGAAAACTTGCGCGATTCTTCGCCGAGGCCGAAAGAACCGTATTTCGCCGTCACATCGAAGACAAGGCGAAAATCAAAACTGAAGTTCACCACACAGCCCAGCGAAGCGAGCCCGCCTCCCCCGCCTTCATACGACAGGGTTGCGGGAGGCATCTCACCATATACCCCTGCTCCTGCGGTGAGATAAAACCACTGCGTCACCGAATAGAAATATTTACCCGCAAGAGAAAGCAGGAGGCATTGTACGGAGGTATCAACTTCGCCATCGTGTGAATTGGCCTCGTACTGCATCGTCCATTCGCCAATCAAAGGAGGAACAAACACACACAATATGGGACCGGCCGTATAGTAGCTTCCGGAAATATCGAGGTCCTTTTGCTCTGTTTCCACCCATCCATGATACGTCAGGCGGTTAACGCCGATACTTCCACCAAGACCGGCAAAGGTATGATACCGCTCTGCCCCAAAGGCCGACACAACCAGTGTAAAAAGAATCAGCGGTATGCAAACCCCCCGTATGGTTTTCATCGAATTCCTCACTTGATATTGAGTGGATTTTGCACCGTCTGGGCGCCCGGCGGCACATTGAAATCGAACGCACCCGGAGAAATGCCTTCGCCTAAAATGACTCCTGAGAGCGATATGGTTGTTCCTCCGCCGGTTTTTGTTTTAAGAATAGCTTTTTTCAGGAGGAAACTTCCATCGGTGACCAGAGTGATGTTCGTGTAGTGTTTGTCGTTGCTGCTGAGTTTGATGGTGTACCCACCTGGTCCTCCGAATGCGATAGCCATATAGCCCGTAACCAGTCCCGCAATTCCGCCCGATCCGCCGCTGCCAAGGTCCTGAATGCCGCAGATGTTCGTGGAAGGATTATACAGATAGAGCTTTCTGCCGTTCGCCGCGATGATTTTCCCCGAGGGGCTCGTAAATTTCACATAGATTTTTCCCGGCGCCATATACTTGAAATTCCCCGTATAGATAAAACCGGATTCATCGCTCCATGAAATCGTCCCGCGCATGGTAGAAATTCCCGCCATCCGGGCACGAAATTTCGCCAACGCCTCCTCGCCGGTAATGGGTAGCGCCTCCCGGGTCATCACAAACACGCTCAATACGCCAAGATATACCACAAACCTTTTGCGTTTCATATATCCCTTCCTACTCATTAATACGCGCCAAACGGCAAAAAAATAAAAAAATTTCCTGCTTTTTGCATTTTTTTTTCATGTCAATCCCGCATACCGAACACATACTCGTTCATTATCGCAACTCTGGCAACCATATTTTACACAGGATATTCCGACTTCAATACTTATTTGCAGATACCAACTGAGTTTTTCCCCCACAAAGGCACAATGCCCCCTCCTGCGATAGGCATATCATAATCGATAACTGACGCACGCATATCGAGCTGGTGTCATCACATTTCCATAATAATAGTAAGCCGAAAGATGCTTGACACAAACGGCTTTTCGCGAACAATGCAATGCACATGAACCCTTTCGTGCCTGAAAGCCAATTTGTCCGGGAATTACACCATGGAACATAAGAAAAAGAAGGCCCACAGCGCGCCTAAAAACCATAAAAAGAAGCATCCGCCGTCCGCGAAAGCAGAAATTTCTCATTTCGAAACAAATAACAATGAAGACGATGCCGTCTACCATGCGGATGACCGGCGGGCAGAACTTTTTGATGCGGACATGGAAGAGTATGATGTTTCCATTGAGGATGTGCTCCCGCACAAAAAGAAAAAGAAAAAGCACGATAAAGGAGACCTGAGCGATTCATCAATATCCTGGTACCTTGAACAGATAAATAAAATTCCTCTTCTTTCGAGAGATGAAGAGGACGCCCTTGCGCGTAAAGCCCGCGAGGGAGATGAAGCAGCGAAGCAGAAGCTCGTTCAGGCAAACCTTCGGTTTGTCGTCTCAATCGCGAAAAAATACCAGACCAGCGGCATTTCCCTGCTCGATCTCATCAATGAAGGAAATATGGGCCTGATCAAAGCAGCGGAGAAGTTCGATCCCGACCGGGGATACCATTTTATCTCATACGCGGTATGGTGGATACGGCAGGCTATTATTCTTGCCATTTCCCAGAAGACTTCCCTCATCCGCTTACCGCTCAATCGCACTGCCGACATGCAGAAAATCGAGAAAGTCCACACCAAGCTTGAAAATAAACTGGGTCGTGAGCCCACTCCCGGAGAAATTGCGGAAGAGCTGGATATGGACGACGACGAAATCAATCATCTTCGCAATATATCGCAGGACTTTATTTCGCTCGATGCAAATCTCGGCGATGCAGAAGATACTTCTATTTTGAACATGATGGAGGATTCGCGGATTGAATCGCCGGATAAAAAAGTGCTCGACGAATCCCTGCAAAGCGCACTTGAAAATGTGCTTTCCGAGCTCACCGAGGCAGAGAGGGTAATTATTAAAATGCGCTTTGGACTTGGAGGCTACAAACCGATGTCGCTCCAGCAGATAGGTGAAGAATTTAAGCTATCCAAGGAACGCATCCGCCAGATTGAAAAAAAAGCGATTCGTCGCCTGCGACATCCATCGAGAAGCCAGCGATTGAAGAGTTTTCTTCAGGAATAAAAGACCAATGTGAAAACCAGATTTACTGTCGAAAGGCGCATGGTGGGTGCCGCATCACCTCGCACACGCGGCGTGAAGTCTGATATTGAGGTTTAATATGAAATTCTTTTTTTTCGGACTTTTACTGGGAATTTTATTGGCGTTTGTACCATTAGTCGCACCGCACGGCGGGTTTGTGCTCTCTGCGGAATGGTACGGCAATTCCGACACGCCCGATGCCATTCAACCATCACCGTCAATTGAGATGTCCGGAGAAACCATCCCGCCGTTGAAATCAGCAAGCGGTGTGCATCTTTTAAATGCGTCGGGAGCACTCATGGCAAGTTTTCCGTCGGGCGGAAAGATCATCGCACCAGGTGCGGGGGGCGAATACCTGGCGCTTTACGAGCAGGCAGGCAAATACATTGAATTTTTCAATATCAAAGGTGATCGCTTCTGGAAAATCAATTCACTTGAATATCCGTTTCTCTCGAGCCGTTCAAAAATCATTTTACTTCTCAATGGAGATCACAGCGCAATACGTCTGGTTGATTTCAACGGAAACCCGGTTGGAGTCAAATATGTGTCCGGACGATTCTGTTCGACAATTGCATTTTCAAAGAACTCCGATTTCTCTTCAGCCGGTTTTTTAGACGGCAATTACTACCTCTTCGATGAAAAAGGCAATATCGTTCATAGCGGAAACACCGGCGGTGCAATGATAAAAAGCATGGCGATTTCTCAAAATGGCCACTTTTTAGCGCTTCACTCTGGATGGGGAAATTCCGACCGTATCCGCCTGATTGATATCGCGCGCAACACATTCAGGGAAAAGAACCTTCGTTCTGTGCATCACACAAGAATGCCGCTGCATATACGCGACGACGGCTCTTGCGCATACATCGATGCCGGCAAGATCACTGTTGTCAACCGGCGCGCATCAATGCAATTCGAAATCGATATTCCCATGCCGCGTGAAGGCCATGCTTCTATCGATTTTAAAAATGATGTCTACACAATCGCGTATCCTCTGGAAAAAGGCGGTTCGAACTTTTTCATCATCCGAAAAACTGGAGAAGTCCTATTCGTAAAAAAGTTTGAACATGAAGAATTTCTTGATTGCGCGATGGGAAACACATTCATTCTTGTAAAAGGAATGAAAAATCTTTATTGCTACAGCTATCACAATCCAGCCATTCAATGAGGCCCTCAAGCTTCGCGACAAATTCGCTCCTTTCTCTTTTGCGCGATCCCGTAAGAAGAATCCGGCATTTACTTTTGGCAACTTCGATTGCCGCCGTTCTTTCAGCCCATGACATCGTATCACCATACAGAGAAAGAATTTTGCAGATGGCATACACGCGAAACCGATCCATCCCCCAGTATCTGTGCGAAAGCTGATCGGGATGACCGCCGTATTTTACCGTGAAGGCGCCGGGAATCAGGCCAATCTTTTCCCTGAGGGATATTCTCAACCATAGATCATAGTCCTCACAGGCGGGAAGGGATTCATCGAACATACCATATCGCAAGAAAAGATCCCGATGCATACATACACAGGAAGGGCTTACGAGGCAAAGCTTCAGAGAAGGAATAAAGATATCACCTGCAAGCTTCCGGTGTTTGTTCATCGGGTTGACCCTTCGTCCCCGGCGCACCCATAACTCTTCTGTTTGATGAAGCAATATAGACGGATTTTTAACGATGAATTCAAAGTGAGCGCCGAATTTGCCCGGAAGATACTCATCATCCGAATCTAAAAAAAGAATCCATGGCGCGCGCACATGCCGCAGCCCCGCATTTCTTGCTGCACTCACTCCGCTGTTTTTCTGCCGGATAAGAATGATTTTTTCACGGTACGTATCAATGACCCCGGATGTGTGGTCGGTTGAACCATCATCCACCACAATCAGTTCATAATCACTGAAATCCTGCGAAAGAACAGACCGAATGGCACGCTCAAGCATCGCCGCACGGTTGTATACGGGAATAATAACGCTGAAAAATGGCATACCTGCTGCATCTCTTTAAAGCTGACGGTAAATGGCAGTAGCGAATTGAAATATGGCAGTAACTGCAAAGTCCCAATGAATACCTCTAAACCACTTTCATCATTAAATCAAAATAAAAGGAAGCGGTGTTATTACCATCCCATACCCGCAAGGGAATATCCAATTGAGCAAGTTTCCGATGATCCCTTATTTTTTAAATAAAAATTTCACAGGATGCTTTTTCAATTCCTGTGAAATTTCATCCATCGTTTGAGCGGTCTTTCTGAAAGTGGACAGGGTTTCCAGAATATCCTTTTGAGAACTGGCAAGCATCGTATTGAAGGTATCTGCCGTTGCTGCCAGGTTCGCCACTAATTGGCGGATATTTCCCTTGCTTTCCGTGGTGATATCTTTTATGACTCCGACAGTAGCGGTCAGCGTCGTTAAAAGCTCATGGATATCCTGGACAACCACTTCCAGATTCACGTATTCAATCCCTTCAATCACCGCACCAGCCTGAAGTGGCGTGCGATACACTTCGGGATTCCGTATTTCTATCACCGGATCTCCGATGATATTCTGATTCTGTATCACCGCGGTACAATTTTCATATATCACCACATCGCTCTGGATTCGCATCACCGCCAGAAAATGCAGTGCGGGTTCGTATACCGGGATGATTTCCACCACACGTCCTATCGTATAGCCTTTAATTTGTACCGCGCTTCCTTTTTTTATTGCCGAAATACTGTCAACTTTAAGATACACATCAATCGTCGAGCTCGCAATTGAATAGCCCAGCTTCACCATCACAAACAGAAGCAGAATAGTCAGAGGAATGAGTATAAACAAGGCGACGCACAGTTCATTTTTTTCTAGTTTCATCGCTACACCGCAACCGGCAATATCACTTACATAACTGATAGTATTGTACATCGCCATAAAAAAATCAAGCACAAATTAATTCATCCCTTTGCAAACCAGTATTTATATCGGGAGAATTCCCATGACAAAATACGTCATTCACCGCCTTGCTGATTATGCCACACAGAAAAAAATTCTTGATTAAATACAATGCACACTATAGCATTATCCTACACTGTTGAATCTTCGAAAAAAAGTATTTTAAATCGTGAATGTAATCTGGCATATCAAAAATATTCTACTACAAAGAGGGCATAAGGATGAATTTTACTATCAGAGAAGACCCATCGGCCATCATCATAACCATCGAGGGGTCAATGGAACTTCATAGCATCAAAGAATTTCAGAATAAAGTTATAGAATTAGGTACCGCTGCTCCTCGCGATATAGTTCTTGATATCAAAGATGTTGACTATATCGATTCTACAGGAATCAGCGTTCTCATCACGCTTAACAGACAACAGAAAACGAACGGCAAATCGCTAAAAATTTTGAATGCCTCGCAAAGGGTTGCCAACCTGCTTGAGCTGAGTTCGCTTTCAGATCTTCTGCACGGCTAAGACAACACGTAAGTGTTTTACCAGAAGCGCATACGCATGGGCACCCCTGAAACTCGTGCAAAGTTTAAAATTGAAATATAATAAAGCAGATTTCGATTATTATACCTTCTCACACGAGAATATCCTATTTGAAGGCTTTATCGATTCTTTACTTTAATACTGTTTTACATTTTAAAAAGAATATTTCTCCCAAAAGGCCATAGCCTACCCGTCCGCCGCATAAGGGTAGCATATCATATGAACATTAATGTTTATATGTTGTTTATTATGTTGTAAGTAAAAGCTCTAAATCTGCCGGCACTCCCCACCAGATGCGCCAGGTAGGAATATTTTCTATACATTTTCCCATAATTGCATAGCATTCGAACGGGTAAGTATCCGGATGTACCCCCTCGGCATCATTTTTCAAAATTTCCTCAATCACTTCCGCAAGATATGTACGCACCGCAATAGCAATCACAAGCGAAATTGACCTCCTGAAAAACTTTCGCATATCCTGAAAGTAATTATACTCTCGTTCATTAATCACCATCTTTACTCGCCGCTTTTTTATTATTTCCCCGGTCTTTTCATCGAAGCGCTTCTGATATTCAATCCTGCCATCCCCCCGTTCATATATTTCATAGTTGCGCATCACTTTTCGCATTGATTGCACAATGAGTGCTTCCTTGCTACACTTTGTTTTTTCTTCCGCCTCTACAAGCAAATCAATTACTTCATCGCACATTACATACGTAGTATCAATGAACATAATAACCTCCCCAAAAAATATATCCTTCTATTATTAATACGAAGAATTTTCACACTTCACAAATTTTTTTTCATGTAATAGAAATTTATCTCTATTGCCGGTTTTTTCTTTTTTATTGACTTTTTCGACATAATGTTGCATCATCTATTATTCTGATATACTGACACCCACGCACACCCATACGTACAGGAATGTCCGATGCGCGTGAGATACAAATCAAGAGGTGAGCACTTTGATACAAGTACAAATCCGGCGAATTCAGGAATTCATATTAAAAGGTTCATTCTCGGGAGCGATAATCGGGGCATTTTCATTCGTACTAATCGCACTTCTTGGATTAACCCAGACCTATCAGCTTTTTGAACTGAAACTCTATGACCTCCGTTTTGCATTGAAGCATCAGGTTAATCCCATCCCGCAGGCACCTTTCCTGACATTTTTGGATATCGATGACCACAGCATCGCCAGCATCGGTGAATTCCCATGGCCTCGAAGCGTATATGCACAGGGTCTTTCTGTACTCGCGCAAAACGGTGTCCGTCAGGTAACATTCGATACTCAGTTTCCCGACGACTCTCCGCTTGTCGTTGACCGGTCACACTATACTGCACTGGTAACAAAAGGTGGTTCACATGCGGGCAAAAACATTGCCGATTTAATTGTGAATAACGACGTTATACTGGCGCAGGCAATATCCACTTTCGGAAATGCCATATTGCCTTTTTCATTTCCAAAAGAGATTATCATGGAAAAAATTTCAGACCCCGACCGCAAACGGGAAATCAAACAGACAGTAAAGCTTTTCATCGCGAAGGCATCAACTCCCGTTCCCAAGGAACGCGAACACGAATATA
>DYLV01000122.1 GCA_020721925.1 Leptospira biflexa | reverse complement strand
AGGCGGCAAAGAGTGCGGTGCATGCTGTAAGAAAAGAAGCGATAAATGAGCGGGCCTTTTCAGTTGAACCTGATGGCGATAAGCGTGATATCATCTTTGATCGCATGGTTGAATGCATTGATTTTTTCGATGAGAACATTGATTTTTTCCTCGATGTCAAGATTGATGTTTTTTTTGATTGATTCTATGATGTCTTCTTCGGTGACCCCGTGTCCTGTTTTTTCATCATAAATTTCGGTAGCGCCGTCTGTGAAAAGGAAGAGTTCGTCTCCTTTCTCAAAATTATGGCTGGATGCAAGATAGAGGGCATGAGGATCTGCGCCGATTATCTTCGAGCGGCCTTCAAGTGTTGAAAACTGCTTTGAGGATTTTCTCAGCAGTACCGGTGCAATGTGTCCCGCATTGATGTAGCGCATCTCGCCGGTGGAGCTGTTGTAGATACCGGCGAAAAGCGTGATGAGTTCCGTGCCTCTGTAGCGATTGTTCAAAAGGTAATTAATTTCCTCAATGACACCCTCAATAGAAATCTTCTCTTTCAACAGAGTGTGAAATGTGCTGCTTATCATTGAAAGAATCATTGCAGCAGCAAGGCCGTGACCGGAAATGTCGCCGATGATTATCGCAGTGTTTTTTTTATCTATTTCAATGAAATCAAAATAATCGCCTGTCACTTTGAGATACGGTCTATTGTAGAAGCTTATTGATATCTTCCCGGAAACGGGAGCTTTCCTCGGAAAAAGCCTCGACTGGACAAAGGATGCAATGTCGAGTTCCATTTCAAAGCGCCTTCGTGCGATGTAATTATTCAGCAGGCGGTCATTTTCAATCATTTGGCGAATTTGAAGCGCAATCGTCTCAAGATAGCTGATGTCATGGCTGAAATACAGCTCGCCATTTTGTTTTTCCCCCAAAAGAAGCGCACCGATGACGGTTTTTTCGGAAAATATGGGCACCGCAAGCAGGCATCTTTGCTTTTCCATGAAACGAACTATGCGCTCTTCGAGAGGCGACCATCGTATGAGTTCGTAGCTGAAAACGGCTCCTCTCTCCGATGAGAAATATTGCGCTAAGTCGGAATCCTTTGAAAGCTTTTCCAGAAGCCCGGATTTGACCGTTTCGGGAAGTTCTGTTACCTCGCCGAATAAAAGCAGGTGAATTTCCGATGTGCCCAGGATAAGCGATATTTCGGTAAATATTCTTTCAATCTTAAAATCAAGCGCTTCAGGGGTTGCCGCTAAAATTTCTATGTTCTGAAGGGAACGGGAGTGGTTTGCGCGGTCGAGAATGAGCGCATTGATCAGCGTGCGACGCAATTTTCTTGATGCAGCAATGAGCGCGGTGAATACAATGAAGATGAGTAAAAGCCAGAAAATAAGACGAGGGAATGAAGCGGCCCTGCGAGCAATAAGAAAAAGCAGGGACGACATCACAAGGGCGGTGAGAATATTGACCGCGAAGAGCACGGAACTTCTGAGAAAGAAATACCTCGAGCTGAAGAGATTGCGATAGAAGATATTCTGACCCATGAAGAAAGGAAGCGCAAGTGAAAACAGTGACGCGTAATGCACATAAAACGGCAGTTCCCATAAAAATGATACAGCGAAAAGGGCAGGGGGTATAATGAAAGAGATTGCGATTCCGTAGAGGGAGGGGAGCCTGTTTTTTATTGCGTAATTGTCCCCGGTATGCACGATATTCATCAATAGGTTCGCGGAGGATGCGATTGCAAAAATCATAAAGTATATAAAAATAAGCACGGTTTTGATTCGTGTTGAAAACGGTGATATGGAAGTCATAGATGCGAGCATGAAAATCAAAGTGCAGATGATAAAAGATATTGCTGCGACCCTGCTGACCCGCCTGCCGCTCAAATAATAACCGGCACACAATACCGCAAGAGCAAGTAGAACTGTTGATATCGGAAAGAGAGTTTTAAAATATTCCGAAAAAAAATATTCTGCGGCAAAAAAATACCATATCCCCTGTAAAAATGAAAGCGCAATGAAAATTTTTGGCTGATGTCCTGTTCCGCGGAATACAAAAACTGTAATCGAAAAAACGATGTGCACATTTCCGATCAGAAGCATAAAGGCGAAAAACCAGAGAAGGGTGTCGTTCGACTTTGAGTGGTAAATATTTTCGAACGTGTTTCCGGCTCTGTCAATAAGAGCAATGTGAAGTCCAGCGGCTCGAATTTCTCTATTCGAGTTTTTTAACGTTTTTTCAGAAATTCCTTCAGGTTCGATCTTGCGAGCGCCGAACGGCTCTCTTTGAATCGCTTTCCCTATTGCCGCAGTCAGCTCGTCGCCGAGAAGGATACGCGAGAAGGGATAGGTGTGGGAATGGTGCAAAAAGGAGGTGATGAAGTAGGTATTCATCAACACCAATAGAGATGCCATGATCGTGAGAAAAAATATTTTTCTCATTGCAGCACCCCGAAGCGCACCAAAAAAAGGAGAGTGTCTCCCTCATCTGTGCGCGACAATGCCCTGACCAGGGCGCTTCTTGTTTTTGAGAGAGTTTCCTCCTTGTTGTCCCGAAGAATGGAATTAAAACGGCTAAGATCTTTCTCAATAATTTGATGGATGTTTGCGCTGCAGAGTAAAATGATATCGCCCCTCTCGAGCGCAACATTGTATTCAGTGTTTGCCGCGCCGGGCAGAGCAATCAGCCCCTTTTTCTTGTTCTGAAAAACGAATGGGGCGGGATATTTGGCGCAGCAGTATTTAAATGATCCTCTGGAAGTGATAGTGCCGATAAAAATTGCTGGGTCTTCATCAATGATTTCTCGTTCCGATACGCTTTTAATAAGCTTCGTGATAATTGTCTTCGGGGAATTTTTGATCCGGCTGATCGAGTGAATGTGGGCATGTATGCCGGGCATGTAGATGGAGGTGCCGGCAATGTCGCCACGCAGGCTGTATGCGGCCATGTGAATGCAGCCTGCTTCCTTCCTGTTTTCGAATATATCGAAAAACTCTCTTGTGGAAAGCGATTTAGTCCTGTGGTGGATGCGAATTTCAAATGGACCAATCTTTATGTCGTGTTCAGGAAGGAAACGGTTGTGAATCGTTGATGCGAGTTCGTACTCTTTTTCAATTTCCTTTTTCTTCAAAAGTTCGCTCAGGAAATAGTTATTGATCGATAGAATGGCAATTTTTGAAGCGAATATTTTTAAAAGCGCAGTTTCGCGCGCCGAAAACTTTCGATTTCGTTTCCCGGTGACTATTGCCCCTAAGAAGGTATCTCGGAAAAAAATCGGGACGATAGTTTCTGCATGGAGTTTTTCCATTTCGCGTATCAGAGCATATTCGAACTCTGTGGAGGATGACAATTTGCTTTTTATGAGAATGTCGTCGGGGCTTTTGAGCGCACGAAAAATCGCGTTGTTATTTTCAATTCGCGCATTCCGTATCATTTTTCTTCGACGGTCTTTCTGGTAAAAAATACTGTATTCGTCCCGGTCGGGATAATAAAATAAGAGCAAACCGGATGGTACGCGTATAAAATCGAGTATTTGTACAAAGGTTTCTTTCAGAATAGCGTCAAGCGACTTCATGGTGAGTATGGCATCGACGGTTTTTGAAAAAAGGTCTTCATAATGGATGGGGCTGATGCGAGAATCGATAGCATCATGGAGGAAGTTGATCAGCGGAAGAAATGCCAGCCAGAAGATGAAAAAGAATATGATAAAATTCGAATTCGCCATGTGGGGATTGAGAAAGGGAAGCGCCGTGGCGAATGCAATAAGCACGATAAGCATATCCGTGCCGTATGAAAGGGCAATGTTCTTTATTATGTTTCTCATTTACATGTAAAATATTTTTCAATATCGCATATAATTTCTTGCGTTAACACATCGGGGTTCTTTAAGCCATCCAGCACTAAAAAGGTATCGTCAATCAGTGAATAATAATTTTTTCTAATGGAATGAAGAATCTCAGTTCTTTCAAAGCACTCAACTCCATTTTTTCGGTTTTTGACTCTTGAGAGAGCCGCTTCCTCTTCGATGTCGATAAAATACACCCTGTCAGGAAGTGGAAATCCTTTTGCAAGATTCATTGCGATGATTTCTTGAGGAGAAATTTCGCCTCTTCCCTGGTATGCGGCATTTGAGTGCATATAGCGATCCATCACTATTAATTTACCCTCCGAAAGTGCCGGAGAAATATTCTTTCGAACATCATCACTTCTATCGCGAATGAAAAGCTCAAGAAGCAAAGAGGTTTCAGCGCTATCGGGCGTTTGAAGTAATTTCCGAATCTTCCGCCCCCATCTATCGCCTGTTGGTTCGGAAAGCAATAGACAGGAAACATCCTGTGAAAAGTGCTTGAATACTTTCTGCGCCAGAGTCGATTTACCGGAACCATCAATCCCTTCAAATACGATGAAAAGCGGTAGTCTTAAATCCATTGCTTCGCTCTATCGGGAAAAGAGATTTTAAATGTAAATATGTATTTGTCAATAAGAAATTGGTTGGCAGGGAGTAGTTTCTTTTTACTCGCTGTATTTTTGCGAAATAGAGGCGAGCAATCCTGCCATATATTCAGGATCTGGAAATTTCAATGCCGATTGCTGATGACTATTTTTCACTATTGCTGGATAGCTGACTATTTCCTTTTTGTCGCGACATTAATTTTTTTAAAAATCCACGGTGCGGCAAAGCCAACCCATAAGCCCATGAGATAATACTGGCAGAAAACCAGCGGCAGGTATATCCATGTTTCCTTTGGAATCATGCGCTTCAGCCCAAGGTATATCGCAAAAAGGCCTATGATGCCGAGGCAGTAACGGATGGCTGACTCTTTGAATCCAGAAGGCATCTCAAAGTTGATGTATTTCCTTTCAAGAATAATGGCAAGAGTAAGGCCTGCGGTGATGCCCATGGGTGAGACCGAGTATTTAGTTGGTAGAATACACGACAACACAATTGGTATAATTGTGCCCATGAGAAGGAGGACCGCCAAAGATAGAGAGCTGATCCGCTGTTCAATTTTCTGGCAGAGAGAATTCCCGGGGAAAAGAATCAAGATGCCAAGCAGCCATCCGCCAATAAGGTCTGTTGGGAAATGTACGCCCAGATAGAGGCGGGAAAAGCCTATGAGCAAAATAACCGTGATACAGAAGATGGTGAACCAGCGCTTCTGAACCCACATGGCAAGATAGCCCCAAAACACAAGAGAGCCCTGCGCGTGACCGCTGGGGATGCCGGGCCCGCCTGTGGTGCCGATCTTGACGCTTTCATTGAATACATACGGCCTCGGCTGGTTGAGTAAATCCTTGCTGGTTGCATTGAGCCAGGTTGAAAACATAAACAAATAAAACAATCGCAGCGACTGGTGTTTTTCTACGCACCAATAGAAGAGAGGAAGAAGGAGCATATAGAAAATATCATTCCCCAGTGAAGTGATGGCGAGAAATATTTTATCCAACGCATCGGATCGGATTGCCTGAATTGTTATTATGATATCAAGTCCCCAGTTATACATTACATCCATGGTGTTCTCCAGTATTGTGGCTTCCGGTTGCACTGATCATGATGGTGTGATAGCTTAACCCATTGTGGATTGTTCATAAATACTGTTGATAATATCAGCATTCATGTTCGTCAAGTTATTTAATATTGTATGTATATGAAAAAATTTTTTAAAAAAAGTAAAATACTTTTACGATTTTCGGATTTTTCTCGTATTAATTAATGGAAGGATATTGTATCAGGAGGTTGATATGTATTTCAAAACCACGTATGTGATGTGTGATGAAGTTATCGCGCTTTTAACGGAAGCGGAGGAAAAGACGAAGCACCAGAAGGAAGAGCTCCTTATAAAAGCAATGCGGAAGATGATGCAAAACTATGAGAAATACGAGCGGGATGAGGGGAGAATTGAGTACCAGAAGCGGTATGATAAAGAAACCGGTGAGCGGATCATCAAACACCGGGTGAAGATGAAAATTAATGAGCGGGAGTATAATTATTTTCAGGATACGCGGAAGTTTTTCCGTCGGTCTATTTCGCTGGTGATGGCGATTGCGGTGTATACATACCTTGCCGAAATCGTTAAAAAAATACTGCAAAAGGACTTTGAGGGGTTACACGCGGATAATTATCCCTTCGAATGCTATGCAATTATGGGAAAATGTATAGAAAATATCCCCACATGGCGCATCTGGTGGGGAGTACCGCCAAAATTGAAACTACTCCTAACAAAATAAAACAACAAAAACAAAAATACGTTCATAATTAAAATCTTTTCTCAGGAGAGACAGGAAATGCTATGCACTGGTTGAATTGGTGGGTATCTCGTAATAAAAAATGCTTGAATAGTATATATCGAATGGGTAAAATATATTACTTGAATCGGTGGCAAATCATTTAGGTGAGGAACATCATGTCAACAAAACGAAATATTGTAGTCAGCGCATCGGAAGACAGGTTGCAAAAACTCATCGAGGAACGGCTGAAGCCCGGCGCTGATAAGGGGAAAATCGACGAAAGAATCTGGGACCTCTTCGGAGAAGATTGGTGTGTCATGTTTACCGACTTATCCGGCTTTTCACGCGGAGTTGCGAAATTTGGCATCATACATTTTTTACAGACGATTTTCGAATCAGAAAGGATTTTAACGCCGATCATTGAAGAGCATGACGGCATTTTGCTCAAAGTTGAAGGCGATAGCTTCCTGATTATTTTCCGAAATGTAAAAAAGTCAATCCAGTGTGCGATTGCGATGCAGCGGGAGTTGAAAGAATATAATAAAATAAAATCCGACGAGGAAAAAGTGTTGCTCTGTGTGGGTCTTGGTTATGGCCGAATGCTCAGGATAGGTGATTCCGATGTCTTTGGCGCCGAAGTGAATGCCGCAAGCAAGCTTGGAGAAGACACCGCAAATGCCTGGGAAATTCTGATTACGAAAGCGGTGAAAGATCAAGCGAGCGATATATCCGATATATCTTTTGAAGAAATATCCGATGTGCCACCCGGTGCTGAGAAAGCGTACAGAGTATTGTACAAATTGTAATCTGGTTGTTTAAGCTGGGTGGATAATAAAAATGTACTTGATTTTTTACTTTTGCGCGTGATGGTTGCATTTCCGGATCGTCAAAGTGGAAAAATTGATTTTTCCATTATTCGGTCAGGGAGATGCGGCAGTTGTGTGATGATTATGAAGCGATCAAAGAAAAGGAGCTGATCTATGTCAAAAAATTTTTATGAAATTGTCGTTGAAGGGAATTATCATACGATTTGCGGGCTTCTTGAGGGATACATGCTCGGTTCGGGAAAGTCGTGGAATTATTATTTCAGCAAAAAGGTCAATATCAAAAGGGACACCCTTTCGGATGTCCTCAAACAATGGGTGAGCCTGGGAAATAAAATACATCACATAATTATTGAGGAAGAGTTTTTAACTGGAATTAAAACGGCGCTCTTGAAAAGCGGGAATCGGAAACATTTTGGGACAACTTTCATTAAATCGGAAAAAAAGATAAATGGCGCAATATTCGCTTTTGAATTTAAAGCATATGCAAAAAAATTCGCCGATGAGATTAAAGCAATAGTCAATAATCTTCCGGAAGGGACGTCGCTTGTTGATTACAATCCCACGGAAACCGTAGACAAAAGCGCCAAAGGGAAAGTCAAAGAATCATTCCCTCAAATTATTGATGTATGGAATAAATTCGAAGAACATCCCCGCATCACACCGGAAGCGATTGAGATCGAGTGGGCTTAGGCGGATAATGTCTGAAGGGAAGGGCGCGGGCTCATCAGATGAATCGCGCATATTCCTGCATTCCTGAATATTACGATTATCTTCTGCGCCATGTCGACTATGAGCGGTGGTATCGCTATATTCGTTCGGTGATGTTTCGCTATATTCAGGATCCTCGCAGCATACTGGAGATAGGCTGTGGTACCGGAAAGTTCGGGGCAAAATTCTCAAGAGACGATTTCACTATTTTCGGCATGGATATTTCGCTGGAGATGCTTCGAGTTGCAAAGCCGAGAGCCCGCCGGTATTTTTCGGTTTTCTGCGGTGATGTGCGAAATTTTGCGCTTTCCTGCACCATTGACTTCATTTTTTCTGTCCACGACACCATGAACTACCTTTTAACTCCCGATGAACTGCGGTCGGCTTTCGCGTCGGTGCGAAACATTATGCACGAAAAAAGCATCTTTATGTTCGACCTCACCACAGAGCACAACATACGACGCTTCTTCGACGGGAAGGTTACCAGACATGTGCGCGGGAAAGCGGAGGTGGTGTGGGAAAACAGCTACGACACGGAATCGAAGATAGTTTGTTCTGTTCTCACCATCAGGCGGGATGAGGGACAGCCCGAAGTTGAGACGCATAGGCAGAGAATATATGAAATAGATGATGTCCTTCCTCTTTTGCACGATGCCGGCCTTGATGTTGTCGACGTATTCAGCGATTATACTTTCAAAATGCCTACGGCAAAAACAATTATGGTAAATTATATCGTCAGAAGGGTGCGATGAATGCGATTGTGTATTTATTGGGACTGCTTTTGGGGGCTGCGGTCTTTTTTTATATTCTGTCGATGTACCACAGCGGGGCAGATGCGCTTGCAGCCCGGAAAAAAGAAAAACTGAAAGATAAAATTGAACTCGATCCGACGCTGACAGAAATCATATCACGGCAGACATATCCGCGGGAGAGAATATGCCCGCTTTGCAAAGCCATACTAACAGGTGACGATGTGCTGTATGCGACGCGAGTGGAACAGCCGACG
>DYLV01000121.1 GCA_020721925.1 Leptospira biflexa | reverse complement strand
TGAATTTTCACTATCCAGACTTCCGGTCGGTTCATCAGCAAGGATAATGCGAGGATTGCCCACAATCGCGCGAGCCACTGCGATGCGCTGACACTCACCCCCCGATAATTCCGCCGGCTTGTGGTGTATACGATCCGAAAGCCCAAACTTTGCAATGACGTCCATTGCCGCCATTCGCGCGCGATGGGCAGATGTCCTTCTTATAAGAAGCGGCATCGCAACATTCTCAAGCGCCGTAAACTCGGGAAGCAGGTTGTGAAGCTGAAAGACAAAGCCGATATGGCGATTGCGGAAATCCGAAAGCGCATCCACCGAAAGCTGTGACACGTCCATCCCATCAACCACCAGAGTCCCCGATTGAAAGGAATCCAGACAGCCAATGAGGTTCAGCAATGTTGACTTCCCTGCACCGGAAGGTCCCATAATAGAAAGAATTTCGCCACGCCGCACTTCCATGGTAATTCCTTTCAGGACGCGGAGCGCATTTCTTCCCTGACCATATATTTTTTCAATATTTTCTGTGTGTATGATTGAAGTCGCTTCCATTAACACCGCCTATTCATAGCGAATTGTTTCAACAGGGTTGAGCCTTGAAGCCTGCCACGCCGGGAAAATTGCCGCAACGGTAGAAAGGAAAACCGCGAAGACTGCAATGAGCACCACAAACTCGGGATTGACCTGTGTGGGAATGGTGTCGATGTAGTACACGTTTTTGGGGACAAGAGACACATCCTGCCAGATGCTCTGTTCGTAAGATCCGCCTGAGATATAATGAGTTATTTTCCCAATAAAATTTACCACCGCATAACAAGCACTCATAAACGAATTTATTTTCACTTCCACCCACTTGATGATCGCCTCAAGATTAAGTGCTGCCGCCATGCCGCATATCACGCCCGATACCGCACCAGTAACGCCAATGAGAAATCCCTCGAGCACGAAAATCATCATGATTGATATCGGATGTGCGCCAAGTGATTTGAGAATACCTACTGCCTTTCGCTTCTCCATCACCACCATCACCAGAGTCCCCATAATGGTAAACCCCGCGGCAACGATGACCAGAAAGAGAATGATGGTCATAATGAGCTTCTCGAGCCGAAGGGCATAGAACAGATTTTGATTGCGCTGTTCGGCCGTCTGGACTTCGTAGTTAAAACCGATGCGCTGGCGAATGCGTGAAGCAATATCATCCATTCGATAAATATCGTCAATTTTAACGCCAATTCCCCACACCACATTGCCCATTTCGTACAGATTCTGCGCGGCGGGGAGAGAAAGCACAATGAGTTTGGTATCGAACTCATAATAGCCGGTTTTGAAAAAGCCGGCAACGCGGTAGGCGCCAATACCGGGGTTGATGCCGGTTTTCGCGGTAAGCCTTCCTTTGGGGACAATAATCTCAATCGCTTCGCCCCTGCGGATATTGTAGTTCCACGACATCTCAACGCCTATAAACACATCGCTCCCTTTTTTAAAATCTTTCTGACCTTCCTTGATGAACTTCTGAACATCGTGCGGCATACCACCAATCTTTCCCATGCCGCGAATCACCACCGGTGAGATGTATGATTTATAGCGGAGGAGCCCCTGGCCCTGAATGATGGGGGTAACCGAACGAATGCCTTTTATATCCTTGATGGAATTTATGAGGGCTTGATACTCGCGGATTCCTTCACCGGTATCGGTCACAAATGCGCTGGTAATGGTAATATGGCTGTCGACATCGAGGATTTTATCCTTAATCTGGCTCTGAAAGCCATTCATCACGGATATGACAACAATGAGCATGAATACGCCAATAAAAACGATAAATATGGAAAGCACTGTATTAAAGGAAATAAAACCCTGGCTCTTTTTTGCTTTTAAATACCGAAATCCGATGAAAAGTTCATACATGCTCATTACATTTCCGCCCGATATACCATATTCTCATGCGCCAGTTGATGCCAAATCGTTGTAGAAAAGAAGTAAACACTTTTTTTGTCAATATATTTCATTAAAATAACGCATTGAACAGAAATGGATTGATACACGTATCATCTTTGTCGCACGCATATATGCCATCATACCGCACTCATGATATTTCGATGCATTTTAAATTTATTATTGATTTTATAGATAACCTGTTTTTGTATATCATAGAATAGCCCAATTTCATTGGGTAGCGGCATAACAGTGGAGCAATGGAATGATGAATGGTCTCACAAAATCGCACATCACTACATCTGACAAAAAAAGATCAATGTATATCAGAGGAAGATGTTATTTTATCATGCAACGAGTGATGGACGCAATTATCCCCCGGGGAGGCGCTTTCCCCCTCGGGGCCGCGGATTTCAACCTCACAGGACGGGTAGAAGAAATCGTCCAATCCTATCATCCAACAATTTCCAGATTGTTCCCTTTTATTCTTTACTATATTGAATACAGCTGCATTCTTCGCACCGGTCGTCCTTTTTCTCGTCTCACAACACGGGACGCATCCCTTTTTCTCGAACGCATGGAACTCAGCCCTTTCTATCACCGAAGAATGGTGATTCTCATGATGAAGCTACTCACCTGCCTTGCCTTCTACGAAATAGAGGAAGTGGAAAAACAAATCGGCTACGAACATGGATGTCATTGGAAAAAACAATCCATAAAAAAAAGTAAAAAAACTCCAAAGAGACGATAATCGAGAATACATATCATGATCTATCATTTTCAAAATTATTCCGGGAACATTCACGAGCGCTGCGATGTGTGCGTCATCGGAAGCGGCGCAGGCGGAGCGGTTGTTGCAAAAGAGCTTGCCGAAAGGGGCTTTTCGGTTATAGTTCTTGAGGAAGGCGGTCATCACACAAAAAATACCTGGAACGGAAAGCCTGCTCAGGGTCTCATCAACATGTATCGCGAAGGCGGTTCTACAGGAGCGCTCGGCAATCCGTTTATTTCCATCACGCTCGGCAAATGCGTCGGAGGCACCACCACAGTCAATTCAGCCACCTGCTTTCGAACACCAGATTCTGTGCTTGTAAAATGGCAGACAGAACTCGGCCTCGATGTGTTTACGCGCACCCGCCTTGAACCATATTTCACACGAGTTGAAAAAATAATCAACGTCACGGAACTTCCATGGAATATTTTAGGAAAAAACGTTCAGATTGTGAAACGCGGGGCAGAGCGGCTTGGACTGCACGTAAAGCCTTTGCGGCATAATGTGCGCAATTGCCGCGGATGCGGTACATGCCAATTCGGATGTCCGGAAGGTGCCAAACAGAGCATGGATGTCACCTATATTCCGCTGGCAGAAAAATACGGTGCGAAAATTTTCACCTACTGCCGCGCGGAAAAGCTCATCATAACTGAAAATGTAGTGCGCGGTGTAACCGGATCAGTACTCAATCCTTTTACAAAAAAACGAAATTGGCAATTCCGCATCGATGCGGATATCGTTGTGGTTGCATGCGGGGCGCTTATCACACCTTCGTTTCTGCGCGCGAATGGCCTGCGCAATAGAAACATCGGACGAAATTTACAGATACATCCCGGTGGTCGCGTGGTGGCGCTCATGAACGAAAAAGTTGAAGGATGGAAAGGCGTTTCTCAGGGCGCGTACATTGATGATTTTGAAAGCGAAGGCATTATACTTGAAGGAATTTTTGTGCATCCGTCACTCATGCTTGCTGCCTTACCGGGCATCGGGGTGCATCATAAAGAACTGGCGATTCAATATCCCAACATCGCAGCGTTTGGCGTGATGATACACGACAGCACTACCGGGCGAGTGCGAAAACTTCCATGGGGCAAAGGTTTTATTGCAGGTTACTCAATAAAAAAAATCGACATAGATAAATTCAAGCGGGGAATCGCCTATACCGCGCGCATTTTTTTTGCCGCGGGAGCAAAAAAGGTGTTCACGCCTATCTCTTCCATGCCAGTGTTACATTCCATGAATGATATCGATTCTTTTCTCACACGTTCATTCAAACCAAACCAGATGGAAATACTGGCGTTCCATCCACTCGGCACCTGTCGATTTGGTCGATCGCAGAAGACAGGAGCAATAAACAGTACCGGGGAAAGTTTCGAGATTAAAAACTTGTTTGTTTCCGATGCAAGCATAATACCGACCTCTCTTGGGGTAAATCCGCAACTAACGATCATGGCGCTTTCAACCATGATCGCAGAAAATATTTCCAATAAACTTTTTGACAAAACGCATACTCCGTGATACACTTCGTAAAAAAGCACGATTTTACCAATTTCTTAATTTTTAAGGATGCTTTCGTTCTATTTAACAGTCAAATGATTTTGCCATGTCAGATGAAATTCAGACAATAACCGACCAGGACCAAATAAAAGGGATTTTTTATCAGCATTTTCTGAAAGGCGACATCTACCTGAAGACAAAAAACGGCGATTTAAAAATTCAGTTTTTAGGCATCAGCGAAAATAAAGTCGCTTTTAAAATTCCATTCATAAAAAATTTCAGCGGCATCGGTCTTGTTTTGGCAAGGCGGGAAACCAGCATAATATATGTCCAATTAAAATTTTTAGAACGCTCCGAGGATGATTCTTTTATATTTCATCCAGTAAAAATTCAGATTATCAATGCGCAGCGAAGGGAAGACCGCCACACGATTGGAGCCGATTCTCAGAGCAAAAAGGTCATCTATGTGACCAATATTATTTCCGACTTCATTATGGAAAATACTCTTTCTATGGAAAATAAAAAGGTCGAAAGAATCAAAGATATTCTTCGATCTGATATCGAACGCCATTTTTCCTACATTAAAATATTCTTTTTCAATGAAGGAAGAAGCGATCCACGGATGAGATATTTTTTTCACGGGAACAGGCCTATTTACATCTTCGACATCAGAAAAAAACCCACATCTGATCGTGAGATGTCTGAATACAACAACTACATAAATGAAATATATTCAAAGGATTATTATCTTCAGAACAGAAAACAGTATATTTCCGAAATTGCGGTTCCTTTCCTTTTTCGCGCAAAAATTCCCTATGGCTATATCCAGGTAAACAGCACTTCGCCAATCCCGGAAAACATCATGTCGATAATAAAAAAAATAGCCATAAGCTGCGATGAAATGTTTACAAAAACAAAATTTTTCCCGGTATCAGAGGAAAAGCTGCTTGTATCCGATATTTCGCGAAATGGCCTTAGCCTGGCGTTCCGCGAACGGAAATTTATTCGCTATTTTAAAGAGCGCTGCCTCGTATATTTCGACATCATGCTTCCCGACAAGAAGAAAGCATCAATTCAGGCTGAAGTCCGAAACATTGTTCTTCTTGAAAATAAGATCATTAAAGTCGGTTGCGAAATAAAGGAAATGGATGCAATCAGCGAAGTCAACTTCGAGGAATTTCTCGAATCAACAATCCATAAACCCGAAAGCGACGTTACTGAATAACCCGTTCTTCCTCACTACCATTCATCTGCGAAAACGGGCAGGTAGAACATGCATGCCTGCACAGTTGAAGGTATTTTTTCGTATCGCCACGCCGCAGGGCTTTTGCGGCTTCATTACATGTGCGTGATTGCTCTTTGCACGCCGGGTCTTCAAGCTGCACGCAAAGCGTGCTTATGAATTCGCAAAATCCAGCGACGGTCTCGTTATCGAAAATTTCCCTTGTCTCCAGCATCGCAATGCAGTTTTGACGTGCCATTGCGCAGAGGACATCGTGCCGTAGTTTTTTATTTTTATCATCTTCCATTATTAAAGTTCCTATTTTTTAGACTGTTTCAAAACGCCTGCTTTTCAGGGATCGATACGCGGCATCAATCAGTCTCATTTCCACTTCAATCCTTTCCACTTCAGGCTTCCATGGTTTGTTATCAATATAATTTTCGATAAATGCACGGTGCATCGCCTGAAATCCCAGAAAGGAAAATGGACTGAAAAAAACTTTTTTCTTTTTCCTCCCGTACACCGAAGCATACAGCCCATTGCTTTCAAACGTAATTACTCCGTCAGTTCCATAAATTTTAGAAAACCCCAGTCCGCGAAACCTGTTCGGTATGCGCCATGAATGAAATAGCTTCCCGATAACACCGTTATCAAATTCTACCGCAATCAAGGTGGTATCTTCGAAAGGAATATTCGTATCATAAGAAACTTTCGGTGTAATTGCAAATGCCCCGAGAGGCAATCCGCCCGCAAGGGAATGGAGCGCGTTGATCCAATGTACTCCACCCTCAAGCAACGCACCGCCACCCATCATCTCCTTATCGGTTCTCCATCCGGAAACCGCATCTCTGTTCGTCTTTGCTATCTCCACGCATAGCACCTTACCGATATATCCGTCCTCGATCCACTTTCGCATGCGCGCAATTGCGGGTTTGAAGTAATAATTTTCCGCGACCACACAGCGAACTTTATTCCATCGTACCGCCTTTTCGATTGCTGCAAGCTCCTTCAAATTTCTTGCCACAGGCTTCTCTATAATAATATCCTTCTTATGTTGTGCGGCAAGAACTGAAAGCCCGGCATGCAATGAATGGGGGGTGGTAATGAAGGCAATATCAAAATAATCTGAGCATAGCGCTTCTTCATAACTACCAAAATAATTTGCCGCCCGAAACCTTTCCGCCATTTTTTTTGATTTTGATATTTCACGGCTTGCAAAGCCAAGCTCGATCCTTGGATATAATTTCCTTAAAATCTTCGAATGTCGCTCGGCAATTGCACCGCATCCAAAAAAACACACACAGGGAAGAATCTTTTTCATGTTGCGTCTCCCTTATTTTACATGAGAGAGAATTTTCGCTACACGGAGAGAATTTGCCGCAATGGTGAGGCTCGGGTTCACCGACCCTCCCGACGGCATGAAGCTCCCGTCCAGCACGAATACATTTTTTATTCCCCAAACGCGACATTCAGGATCGAGCACAGACGAAGAGGAATTTTTCCCGAACCTGCAGGTACCAATCGCATGGGAAAACGTATCAATATGAAAGCAATACACCGGTAACGCGCCTGCCGCCAGAAGAATTTTTTTTGCAACGCAATATAGCGCATTTCTCGCTTCTATATCCCTCTGCGCATATCGGTGATACACGCGGAGAAGCGGCATGCCAAAAGCGTCTTTTGCTGAAATATCGATATAGACCCGATTGGCGTATTGAGCCTGGTCTTCCGCTATACAGAGAAGATTGAGCAAAAAATCAGACATGAAGGCAGCGATGTTTTTTAAGCCCCAGGGCACATTTGCTTTCATCACTCCTTTCCCGGGAGTATGTATTTCCTGAATTAATCCCCAGTTACCCGAAGGCTTTTTTTTCTTCTCCGGATCGCCGAAATAATAATCAGCGATTGCGATCTGCTTATGGAAAACATTTTCCGGATTTATTTTTCTCGCTGAAATGCCGCTTACCACTCCATTTGCATGGCGCATGAGAAAACGCCCGATAAGCTCACCCGAGGGAATGTGACTGTCGATGCCGGAAGACAGCAAAAGATGGGGCGAGCCCAACGCTCCGCAGGCAAGGATAATATTCTTCGCTTTTATTTCATGCCGCATGCCGGTTTTCTGATCTACAAGCTCCGCAGAAACTGCTCTTCCTCTCGAAAGGTTAATCTTTACCACCCGTGTATCATCGAGCACAGTTGCACCAGACGCGATTGCTTCCGGCAGTACCACAACCGAAAGATCATTTTTCGCTTCAACCCTGCACAGATAGTGATCGCACGTATGGCAGAGCACGCACTTACCTCTTCCGCAATCCCCGCGGAAATTTATCGCCATCGGAATATGAAAAGGATGCAGTCCAAGTTTTTTAGCCGCATTATAAATTTTTCGAGAAGGCGCTGAAAGCGGCGGCGCTGGTTGAGGAAAATCCATCGAGCGAGGAGGTTCGGTGGTATCATCACCAATCCTGCCTGCCACAAATTGCAGTTTTTCGGCTTCATCATAATACGGCGCAAGATCGCGATATGCAATCGGCCATTCCGTTGAAGAATCTCTTTCTGAAGCATCAGGCGCAGGAGCGCCATAAAAATCTTCTTCGCGCATCCGAAACGCGGCAGCACCATAAAACGTGGACATACCTCCCACGGTGTCGTCGGGCCAGTACTCGTCTAATTTTCCCTCTTTCTGATCGATGAGCACCGGCGTATGGCCGCGGTACAGGGGATTTTCAAGATGCAACCTCACTTCGTCCCAGCAGGAATCATCGCGTGCAACCCATCTCCCCCGTTCTACAACAAGCACATCCCTTCCTGCTTTTGCAAGCGTATACGCCGCGAACGCACCGCCAAATCCACTCCCGATGATTAAAAACTCGCATGTTTTCTTTTTCATCACGCAAAAGGCCAGACACCGACTTGATATGCCCGGATGAAAAGAAAGACAAACGCCCCCCCTTCAAGAAGCCACGTCCATGCCTGCTCATAGGTGCTCCTAAACGCAAACCACCCGGAATGCCCGGTATCGGCCCAGAGATTGAGCGTAAATCGGCGTTTCCACGGCATAAAAAGCGGCAACCCCACAGAACTCGGCATATCTGCCAGAAAGTGAATGACGAGGCTGACAAATCCCAGAAGCGCCCATCCAACATCAATGGGCAGCACTAACAGCGCAACAAGCGCCGCAAACAGAAAAGAATGAGACCAGGTGCAGTGAAATGCATCCTTTGCCCACCCGAGACGGATGGGAATTACATCAAAATTCGGAAGCCAGTGCGCAATAAACGAAATCGCAATAGCCTCGGCAGAAAAGGCGTCAATACGCCCGCCGGTTATTTCCGGTGCATAG
>DYLV01000120.1 GCA_020721925.1 Leptospira biflexa | reverse complement strand
CCTTTTTCTTCATACACCCGCACAAATCATCGAGTCGGACTATCAGCGCATACTGCCTGCCGATCCCGAACGCTTACGCCTGCTGCCCGGCATCGGGAAAGCCACCGCCTCTTCAATATGCGCTTTCGCATTCAATATGCCCGTAGTATTTATTGAAACAAATATCAGGGCTGTTTTCATTCATGTGTTCTTTCAAAAAAATCAAATCATCAGCGATACGGAACTCTACCCACTTGTGCACCATTGTCTGGATTACGCGTCTCCCGCACGATGGTACAACGCCCTTATGGATGCGGGTATAGCGATAAAACAGTTGTATCAAAACCCTTCCCGGAAAAGCCGCACATATCGCCGTCAAAGCAGATTTGAGGGTTCATGGCGCCAACTCCGCGGCAGGCTCCTCACGTTGATTTCATCAATGAGGATGGTGCCGGAGAATACACTCCTGCACCATTTCGACGAACAGCCAGATACAATCCGACAGTGTCTGGCTGACTTATCCCATGAAGGTTTTCTCATCAAAGACAACGAAGGCAATTATCTCATTTCGGATTTATAAGAATCGGGCTCGTTATATTTTTGAAAGGTCGATTTTATCTTTGAGCCGTGCGCTATGCTGCGATACCACCAGCGATGATGCATAGCTGGCTATTTTGCCTGCTTCCTCAAGAGGCATTTTTCGCGCAATCCCAAAAAGCAAACCTGCCGCATACATATCTCCCGCACCGTTAGTATTGGCGACGCGTGTTCGATATGGTTTGATTCTATGCACGGTATCGTTCGCCTTAATGAGGCTTCCTTCTTCGCCGAGCTTCACCACTGCGATTTCCGTTATAAGGTAAATCACATGAAGGGCATCTACCGCGTCCTGTGCGGTGAAAGCGCGCGCTTCCTCCTCGTTAACGAACACAATATCGGCAAAGTGCCGCACAATGCGCTTGAATTCCCCCAAATTTCGCTTAATTAGCAAAGGGTCAGCAAGATCTACCGAAATTTTCACTCCGCTTTCTTTGGCCACATTCATGGCAAACAAAGCAGCGTCCTTCATATCCCCTTCAAGCAGATAACCCTCAATATGCAAAATTCTGCTCTTTTGAATTTGATCGACCGATATGTCTTCCGGCTTCAGGTGAATGGCGGCACCCAGATGTGTGGCGAATGTCCTTTCAGAATCGGGGGTGATAAGCGTGATTGCATGCCCGGTAAGCGATTCATGACGACTGATACTGCACGCAACGCCTTCTTTTTCTGTCTCTGCGATATACAAATCACCCTGCGCGTCGTTTCCCACTTTGCCCATGAAAACGCTTTTCCCGCCTAAATTGGCAATACCAGCCATTGTATTTGCCGCACTGCCTCCGGGTGTAATGGAGCCTTTATTTTCCTTCAAAAATTCAAGAATTTTTCTGCTTGAGTGCTCATCGACAAGCTGCATCGTTCCTTTTTTGAGCTTCAATTTCTCAATCACCGAATAATCGACTTCATAGGTCAAATCTAAAAGCGCCGAGCCGATACCTACCACGTCATTCACGCAATTCCTCCGCACGTCATAACGTTAGATGCGATCATATTTAAAGTGGTCTTTTTTTTAGCAAGATATTTTTTTCTTATCCCTCATTCATTTTGTGAATCAGGCAATTACAATTCTCATAAACACAGAAGAAAAAATGCTTGCCTTAATATAATAAAATTCCTACGTACCGTTTGGAGGTATCCATGATACAGCGAATAGATCATGTGTCCATCGCCATACGTGATTATGAAAAGGCGCGATATTTTTTTCAGGATATTCTGGGAGCGATACCCGGTGTGGGAGCCGATGACGGTTCTTTAAAATTTTTCTGGAAGATTTTTTCACTTGGCGATTTAAGTCGCATCGAACTCATCACTCCAACCGATTCGGGAAGTTTTCTTGATGGATTTTTACAAAACCGCGAGGGCGGGGTGCATCATATTACACTTCAGGTAGAGAACATTACACAAGCCCGTCTCAAGCTTGAAAATGCCGGGATTCCCTATTTCGGTTACCATGAATACCCTAAAGGTGTATGGAAAGAGTTATTCATACATCCCAAAGACGCATTTGGCGTGCTTATTCAGCTGGCAGAATTCACTGCAGATGACTGGCTCGCGCAGGAAGTTCGCTTTCAGGATTCTTCTAAATTCAAAGTAAAACCCGAAGGAGATTCAATTGCTGTTTCGTTCCCGCATCCCGGCGGAGGTGTTTTCACTGCAACCCTTACAAAAGAGGAAGCACACAATTTGCGCACACAATTACAGAATATTCAGAGTTAGGAGCGCATCGATGAAGCGATTATCGATTACAATATTCTACATTGTAATTATCTCATTATCCACAAAACTATCGGCATCTTCATCACACACCTTCGGCATAGGCTTTATTCTGGGCGATCCTTCTGGCTTCACGGCAAAATATTTCATCAATGGAAACAATGCAATTGACGCGGGAATTGGCCCGAGCGGCCGTGACGGGTTTTATCTGTACGCGGACTATCTTCGTCATGTTCACAACCTCTTTCCTGTAACAGAAATTTCATTGTACGTGGGCGCCGGTCTCGGTGTGCATGATCACGACGAAGAGCACGCACATCACGAAGAAGATGAAGTGAGTTTGGAGGCAAGGCTTCCTTTGGGTATCGCCTATACTTTTCGGCAGGTTCCTATTGAAGTATTTCTCGAAATTGCACCCGCCCTTGAATTCATTCCTGACATAGATTTCGACATAAGAGGCGGTCTTGGCGTGCGATATTTCTTTTAAAACTAATCACCGGCCTTTTTTTTAAAATCGTTCAGCATTTCCACCATAATTGCAATATGCTCTGCAAGCATTTCAACAGCAATGGCCGGCTCATTGAGTTCAACCAGCTTCGTATAGAGGTCCGCAACCGCCTTGCGTAGCGCCTGGTCCTTTGCTATGATGCCCCTCACGCCATCGGAGGACTGATTTTGGGCACCACCTTTTTTCTGTATGTTGTCCAGCACGCGACGATGGACTTTATTGAGAATATCGTTTGGATCCATGCGTATAAGCAAAGCGTTCATTATTTCACGCTGCCCTCGGCCTCCTTTTTGTCTTCCTGCTTTTCACCTTTAATTTGCTTGACGTCTTCTTCAACGCTCTCCCGCTTTATATCACCTATCACGCGTATTGAAGGGATGAGTTCATCGAGAAGCGTTCTTTGCCCTTCTTCTCCCGTTGCTGCACTTTTTTGCGGATCAAACACCCGGGCATAGTTATCAAAATGATGGATTAAGTACGTATTGTAATCAACGTCGCTCCCACCCTGTTTGCTCATCACCTTGAGGGTTGAGAGAATGAGTTTAAAATTAAAATCTTTGATATATTCCCGCATCACGTCCTCAGCTCTGTCGAACTCCGAATACAATAGATGCTTTGCAACAAGTTTCTCCTTTCTGTGCCGAACTCTGCGGTCCACCTTACTTTCGTCTTGCTCTTCTTTAGCAATTTTGTCTCCCGCGGCGGCCGGAGGCGGGGTATCCTTTTTTTCCCATTCATCAATCTGCTCGTTCTCTTTTTTCATTTCATCTATTATGTCTTTGTCAGATTTTCCAGAAAAACGTTTATAGAATTTATTGCCGGATTTATTCTCCTCCTCAAGCAGATTGTTGAAAATATCCCTTTTAGTCTTAGTGTCGCGGCTTTCGTACAAAGCCAAAAATCCATACCGCTTCGCCCTGCGTGCCATTTTGATACCTTCAATATAGCGAAAAATTTTATAGGAGTACAGCTTGGGATTTGATGCATCGGATATGGTTTGAAAATTCCTCCCCACCGCCCTATCGCGATATCCGAGCGTAAGATAAAGACGGGCACGCGCATTTTTTGATTTTATTATCTCCGGAGCCAGCTTATCCAAAATAACTTTCGAGTCTTCTAAATAAATTTTACTGATAACCTCTCCACACAAATCCACATGGTTTCTTTGCGATTCACGCACATGATGGAACGCATTTTTATAATCCGATTGTAGATAGCCAACCTGGCCATTAAAATGATATTGATACACCTTCGTGAATTTCTCATTCATGTTTTCAATGCGCCCTTTGCCGAAATTGGTAACGCATATATTCATGAACTCGATAAACTCGCGGTTTTCGCCGAGTATTCGCTCCGTTGTCGTCTGGTCGGAAAAAGGGAAAGCCGGAGTTATACTCAAAAGCACAAGTATCAACGCAATGCCATTCCTTGCTCGCACAGATGCCCCCCTTTATATAATCAATGATTGAATATCCTTATTAGGTTACTTACCCTTATTATCGGCTGTTCCCGTCCTTTCCCTGACCATTTATACCGGGAAAAATGCGACTATTTGGGTTGAAAGTGCAATTATTCCACATCAATCACCTCTGAAGACACCGGCTTGCCGTCAAGAAACGCTTTCACCGAGAACTTCCCTTTTTTCCTGAAGTAATCCACAGGGATATATGAAGAAAGCTTTGTAAAATCTTTGTCGATTTCAAAACTGATTTGCTTCACTCCTTCAATTTTCCCCCCCTGCTCATGGCCAATTTCTATCACCACATGTCCAGCGTTTAGTTCTCTCCCATTGCGCTTATTCACGAGAAAAAAAACCTTGCTTCCTGCCGGAAATACCTTTTGAGATTCGATATCCTGGGACACATCCTGAACCTCATGGTCCGTGAGCACGAAACGTACCTTCCCCCGCGTGGTAGCAACCATCATCATATACACCACGATTACGATAAGCACCACCGCCAGCGCGCCGCCCCCCTTCAGCGCGATATTTTTCATATCGAGCCCGCCCAAACCGCGGCTTTTCGCTGTCTCGCTTTTTACACGCTCTTTAGGCCCTTCAATTTCATTTCGACCATTCGTCATACTTTTCTCCTCCTGGTTCATCATCTATTCATGTCATGCGCACATCGGTTCTCAAGCCGATCTATATACGTTATTAATTATACCATCGTCATTATTAAATCACATAGAAAGTCAACTATTTCTTTTCTGTAAAAATTGCAGAACCGGTTCTCCGGATTACAATGTGCAACTGCTATTTCAGGACAATTTTCGGCCACAAATAACACGGAAAGAACCTCATTGTAATTGTTCACAATAGTTTAATTGTCATTATCAGAAATAATGCAAATAAATCCTTATTTTTAACTTGACATAATAGACTTTTGTAGAATAATATTATTCATACTAGAAATTTTGAACACATTTATTGCAGTTCAGTGTTCCACATCGCCGGGCAGGAAGCACATATCGATACTCTGAGGCGTCAGAACTCCAAAGAGGATTTCACGCAGAGGCAGGAGAAACAGAGAGAAAAATAATTGCTTGCTTTTTTCAGCAAAATACCGGATTTCAGTTAAATAATATAATGAAATAAACCGAATGATTATACGATAGATCAATCGTCAAGGCAAAACCGTGGAAGAAAATATTGTTATCCTTAAAGCCCGTTTCAAATCGAACTCGCTTGGGTTATATGGCATTCTTTTGCTTATCTATAACCGGAATCACGACCTTGACAGCTACAATACCGTCGTTTCCACCTATTCAAACCTTTACAATCTTGAACCGCATGTAAGCTGGGAAAAATTTGAAGAAACCATCCTCGATGTTAAGTGGAAAGGAAGCTACAATTCCAGTATGACCGGATCTTTGATGGATAATATCAAGGCAATCGCTTCCGATGAAAAGCTGAAGAATCAGCTCTTCGAATATCTAAATAATTATGATTACGACAACGCAGAAGTAACTATCTACGATGCGGTAAACAGAATTATACACGATAAAAATCTCATCCTCGAAATCGGCATTCAGGAAATAACCCCCGAAGAGTTCAAAGAAACTAAAGAGAAAAGGGGGAAGTCACCCGCAGAATCCGAAAAAAGTCCGGTTGAAGACGGTTCCGCGATTTTGCCGATTGAACCTATTCTTTCACCCGTGAAAGGCAAACCGCTTTACGAGCTTAAAATAGGGGATAAAATCATGGCCCGCATCACACCGAATTCGGACAGGGCGAACTATTTTATCGATTTGCTTGATCTTCGATCGGAAGGGAGCATTCGTCCCATCCCCTGCGAAATTATCGATATAAAATCTGCTGGCAAAAATGCACCTGTTGAGATGCTCACCCAGATTGGCCCCGGTATCTACGGCAGATGTTCCGAAGAAGAAAAGCAGGTAAAACTGCGCATCTACGATCCTCTCACTGATGGCCCCCAGGTGACGAAAGTTAATACAAAAAAAACAATGCAGACAAAATCCCCGGAAGAAAAAGGCACTTCCGCCGGTATGCCGAAATCGAACTATCTCATCATTGCGCTATTTATTATCTTCCTTATAATATTTCTTTTGCTCTTGATTATCAGTTTTTCATGATTGTTTACCAATTGTAAGATTGCTCCGGAGTAAACCATATTTCTGTATGTATGCTATTTGAGTTTACTTCATCCTGCAACCCTCTGTATCTCATTTTATCGATTCACACTCAGACTACGAGCAATTTTAAAAAAAACATTGACATTAGGTGTTTTTTTCAATACTATCATCAAATTCTGGAAACATGCCGATATTGGAAGCAGGCCATAACAGGGAGGTGGACCATGTTTTATCTCCTGTTGCGATTGCTTCATGAGGAAATGTCAAGCGGAAGGATCTCCCGGGATGAATATCGGTACGCGGTAGAAAAAGCCGCCCGGTTACATGGAATCAAAAGGAACGGACTACGGTAGAAATGCTCGACGACAGAGAATTCGTCCTGAAGCTTGCCCGAAACAACGGCGTAAAATTCATACGTCTGTGGTTCACCGATATTTTAGGCTTCCTTAAAAGCTTCGCCATCACGGTTGATGAACTTGAAGATTCTCTCGTTGAGGGTGTTCGATTCGACGTTTCCACGGCACTTGGCAAAATCAGTTCTGATGAATGCGAAGGCATCGCGATCCCCGACCCTTCGACGTTTAAGATTCTTCCATGGCGCCCCAAGGAAGACTCCGTAGCGCGCATGTTCTGCGATCTGTACACCACCGAAATGAAGCCCTTCGACGGCGATTCACGCTACGTGTTGAAGCGCAACTTAGAAATGCTTGCCCAGAAAGGATACACTTTTTATATAGGCCCTGAAATTGAATTTTTTTTCTTTCAAAACAATACTTCTCCCGAAATAATCGACCGCGGCGGCTACTACGACCTGATTCCTCTGGATCTGGCAACTGATTACCGGCGTCAGATTGTTCTGACTCTCGAAGACATCGGCATCGGCGTAATCTCTTCACATCATGAAGGAGCATTCAGCCAGCATGAGATTGACCTCCGTCACGAGGATGCCCTTACTACCGCCGACAATATAATGACATTCAAACTCATCGTGAAGGAAATTGCACATAGGAATAATATTTATGCAACATTTATGCCCAAACCCCTTCCTCAGCAAAGCGGTTCAGGTATGCATCTGCATCTCTCGTTGTTTCACGACGATACCAACATTTTTTATTCAAAAGAAAATCAATACAACCTTTCCCAAGAAGCGCGCCATTTCATCGCGGGGCTTTTACGTCACAGCAACGAGTTCTTTCTTCTGACCAATCAGTGGATAAATTCATACAAGCGTCTGGTTTTCGGTTCGGATGCGCCGACGCATATATCATGGGGGCAGGGCGATTACACAACACTTATTCGCGTACCACAATACCGAAAAGAAAAGCCGAATTCAACACGAATCGAACTAAAAAACCCGGACTCGGCAATAAACCCATATCTGGCTTTTTCTGCCATACTTGCAAGCGGTATGAAGGGTATTGAGGAAAAATATGATCTCCCCGATCCCATACACATGGAAGTGAAACCAACTTCAAGAAGATATCTAATAAAAATGGGGCAGCAACCTGTGCCAGATTCTTTAAATGAATCGATTCAACATTTCGAAAAAAGCGATCTCATGAGGGAAACATTAGGCGATTATATTGTTGAGAAGCTCATTGAAAATAAACTAATCGAACTTGAAAATAGCAATTCCTATATCACCGATTATGAAATACGTGAATATTTTCCATTCCTGTAATATTTCACTATATTCTAAAGCATCCAGCTTTGAAAAATTGGAAAATTTTTTTTTGGTGATATACTTTTCATTGTTGATGCAATTTGAAGGCCATTGTCATTGGAAAACATGGAAATTATAACAAAAAAGATCAGCAATACACTTGTGCTCTTAGAACTTTCCGGCAAGTTCAACATCGAGGAAGTATTGCATTTTGAAGAAGTTGTAAACAAGGCAATGCAGGATGCACCCGCGGCAATTGCCATCAACATGAAATCGATTAAATACATCGATTCATCTGGAATCGGTTCTCTCATCAAAACCATGAATGTCGCAAAAAGCAAAAACATCGATCTGGTCATCACCGAGATCGACAAAGATATACTTCATATTTTTAAACTGGCGTATCTCGACCGCTTTTTTACCATTATGCCATACAAAGAAATTCTCGAAAAACATTCAAAATAAGTGTTTAATCGGTTATTCCCTTTCTGGCAGAATGCAAATTTTAAATCCGCTTTCTATGATACTGTTTTTATGGATGAAAAGAATTTTTCAAGGTGCCCCATTTGATTTTACATATAACATATTTCATTATCATGAGTAAAGGCAAAAGTATTCCCTCTCTCATCTTTACGATGAGGCATAGGAGGGAGGGATTTATTGTTTTTGGGTGGGTTATTTTGTGAGCAATGTCTCCAAATCCGGCGGTACTCCCCACCAGAT
>DYLV01000119.1 GCA_020721925.1 Leptospira biflexa | reverse complement strand
GAAACAACGGCACGGGAACCATTTTCGGAGCTGGTTTCGGCTTGTTTTCAGGCAATCAGTGGGATGAAATTGTAGGTCAGCAGGTGGAAGCCTTCAAAACTCATCGCGGATATGCTGGCTGGGCCATGGTCGGGTATCGATGGCAAAATATTGAACTCAACGCGCGCGTGCGCTATCATCATTTCACTCACATCGACGAAATCGAACTGGCCGCCTATCAGGGCGATGAATACAAAAAATTCGAACATGATACGGTGTTTGTGCTTCGCATCTGCGGCTGGTTGAATCTGCTGTAAGATACATGCTGCACTAAAATCGTTTTAAAGAGATGTTCTCATGGCTGCACATTTATGTGCAAAAAAGATTCCTCCTGGGGTGATTTTTAAAGATGAAAGAATTTTTTCAAGGTGCCCATACACCTGGTCTTTCACAAACGGTACAAGAATTTCGCAAAGCCCTCACTTCCCAAGAATTTCGTTTTTCTTAATGAGGCCGTACGTAAACCCAACAGATAGATACAGCAGGATAAGGAAAAAGAGATACTCCGGGATCAGCATCCCAAACCCGCACACGTATGCAATTGCAATATTGACTATTTGAAAAATATTGATGAACCTGCTCTTTCTCGGCTTGAGCTTCGAGAGAAGCAATGGGGAGACCATAAGCGCACCACACGCGAGTAGCCCGATTTCAAGCGTAATAATAATACCTTCGGCACCAACCACATCACGATAGGTATAGAGAAGGATTGCCAGCATGGCGACAAATCCCCCCGCGGTTGTTGAAGGCAGTCCCCGGAAAAAATCGGGCAGTTCTTCAACATCGACCGCATTGAACCGTGCAAGCCGAATTGCTGTCGCAAGCGCATAGAACCCCATGCAGATAGCGAGGATGATCCTGCTTCGCATGAAAAGCTCCGTACCCATCGCATGTGCAAGGCCGTAGGCAAGCATGGCGGGTGCGATACCGAATGATACCAGATCCGCCATGCTATCGAACTGCGCGCCGAACGCCGATGTGGCATTAAGCGCCTTTGCGGAGAAACCATCGAGTTTATCCAGAAGCACACACCACACGATAACCCATGCGGCAAGAATGGCGTAGGGGCCGTTGTGGCTGAAAAAAGAAACCGTGTTTTCTGCGTGAAGAAATCCCTCACTGGTTATGAGAATCGATACGAATCCCAGAAGAAGGCTTAGGGCAGTAAAGAAATTTGGAACCAGATATTTCAATTTTCCCATACGCATTCACCTTTTTGTAATTCTTCCCGCAACCAATTTTCTCGACATGACAGCACATCACGAATAAAAACTCAAGAATAAAAACTCTCGTGATAAAACGAAATTCATCCTCTAAAGAAGATTGTTATTCATAACTATCCCTTTAATTATGTTTTTACCGATGTGCAATTTTGATGAGCTCAACGACGCGTTTGATCGCGCGATGGAGCGATCACAATATGGAAACTGGTGCGGTCCCTACCATTCCGGCGATGCAGATGCGCCCGCGATCGACAGCCTTGATGCACAGTGCAAAATGCACGACCAGTGCTATGATGCGATACCTGTGTCGGACAGCGATTATTATCAGTGCATTCCTGGCGCAAAAGTAAATTGCGATCAGACATTCGTAAATAATCTTAACTCGCTCAGCGACGATCCCGCCGCCTGGCCCAATCCGCCATTTCCTGAAAATTATGAAAACGCAAAACAATACCGCATTGATGCAATTAAAATCTTCGATTCATGCGTCGATATGTTTTTATAATGCACGATTGAATTATTCCCCGGAATTGTCCAGTCCGCTGTCCCGTTCAATCATCGCGTATGCAGAGTGATTGTGAATCGATTCCATATTTTCAGACTCAACAGAAAATGCCAAAATTCCGTTCATACGCATGAGCTTTTCCGCGGCGCTTCGTACCATGTCTTCAACAAACATTGGAT
This sequence comes from Leptospira biflexa, assembly GCA_020721925.1. Taxonomy (GTDB): domain Bacteria; phylum Spirochaetota; class UBA4802; order UBA4802; family JAGODF01; genus DYLV01. The sequence continues at coordinate 6,837 of DYLV01000119.1, read as the reverse complement.
TTTTGTATGCGTGCTCGGTGATAAACTTTTCATCTTCACGTTTTAAAATTGAAAAAACATCGCTGCTTGCCGACCGCTCGGCCACTGAAACAATATCCTCGATCCATATTCTCTCTTTCGCCTTGATGGTAATTGTGATGAGGGAGCGCTGATTATGAGCACCGAAATCGCTGATCTCCTTAGAACACGGACAGAGCGATAACACCGGAACAGTTACCCCCAGGGTATAGTACTCCACGCTCGAATCGCCGGTGAGTTTGCAGGTATATTCCATTTTCGCTTCCTCTCTGGAAACGGGAGCTTTCTTTGTTATGAAATATGGAAATTCTATTTCAAAATGTGCTCGCTCGGACGCAAGTGCCTTTTTCATCTCGCTTAAAATTTCGCGGATTTTGCCTGTGCTTATTCCCTTGCGGTAGCGATTGAGAATTTCAACAAACCGGCTCATGTGCGTACCGCGGAAATTATGCGGCAGATCAACATACATGTTTACGCGCGCGACCGTGTGTTGCTCGCCTTCAGTTTTATCGAGCACCACCACCGGATAGCTGATGTTTTTCACGCCAACTTTGTCGATGGGAAGATTTCTCAGATCACTTTCCGATTGAATATCGCGCAGTTTGCTTCGCGGCATCACAATTACTCCGTCAGAATCATCGGCCCGTCTTTCGTTACCGCAACCGTATGCTCGAACTGCGCGGACAGTTTTCCGTCGGCAGTGATCGTCGTCCAGCCATCATCAAGCGTGATGACTTTTTCCGTTCCTTCGTTGATCATGGGTTCAATTGCCAGCACAAGTCCCTCACGAAGAATAAGGCCCGTGTTCTTTCTGCCATAGTGCGGAACATTCGGTTGTTCATGCACGGCAAATCCCACTCCATGACCGGTAAAGTCGCGCACCACGCTGTAGCCGCATTCTTCAACGTAACTTTGAATGGAAAAGCCGATATCGCCGAGTCTTCGATTCTCCCGTACCTGCGCCAATCCGAGTTGCAGTGCATTCGATGCTGTTTCCATAATTCGCCGCGCTTTTTCTGAAATATTCCCCACCGGAAATGTTCGGCACGCGTCGGCGAAGTAGCCGTTCTTCACCACGCCCACATCGACTTTTATAATGTCGCCCTCTTTGAGTTTTTTTTTCTTCGAAGGGATGCCGTGCACCACCTCGTCATTTACTGAAAGACATGTCGCGTGATGATAATTCGGAACGGTTTTAAACGATGGACGCGACCTTGACTTCAGAATCATCGATTCGATCATTGAATCGAGCTCAAGGGTTGAGATCCCTACCGGTGATATTTTTTCGAGACGTTTGAAAATTTCCGCAATAATCTTCCCCGCCTCCGCAATTCGTTTAATATCGTCACTGCTTTTCAAACGGATGCTGTTTGTAATATTCACAAGTTCTTTCCGCCCGAATTATTTCTCGCCGACCGCAACCGGCTTGTTTTCTTCTGCGATAAGTCCATAGTGCACAAGAATTTTCCGCTCAATTTCCTGCGCGATTGCCGGATTTTTCTCCAAAAACTGCTTCGCATTGTCCCTTCCCTGCCCGATCCGCTCATCAGCATAGGAATACCATGTCCCGGACTTTTTCACAATATCGTGCTTCACGGCAAGGTCAAGAACCCCTCCCATGCGGCAGATGCCCAAATCGTACATAATATCAAATTCAGCCTGTTTGAACGGCGGCGCAACTTTGTTTTTCACCACTTTCACGCGCACCCTATTGCCGATGGGTTCTTCGCCGTTTTTAATCGTTTCGATTCTGCGAATGTCGAGCCGTACGGATGAATAAAACTTCAGCGCATTCCCGCCTGTCGTGGTTTCCGGCGAACCGAACATCACGCCGATCTTATGGCGGATCTGATTGATGAATATCACGCTCGTGTTCGATTTTGCAATAACGCCGGTGAGCTTGCGCAGCGCCTGGCTCATGAGGCGCGCCTGAAGACCCATGTGCGCATCGCCCATTTCACCCTCAATTTCCGCTTTTGGTACAAGCGCCGCCACCGAATCGACCACCACAATATCCACCGCACCTGAGCGCACCAGCGTTTCGGTAATTTCAAGCGCCTCCTCCCCGGTATCCGGCTGAGAAACCAGAAGCTCATCCGTATTGACTCCGAGCTTTCGCGCATAATTTGGATCCAGCGCATGCTCTGCATCAACAAACGCCGCTATGCCGCCCAGCTTCTGCGCTTCGGCGATCACCTGAAGGGTGATTGTGGTTTTTCCCGAAGATTCCGGCCCAAAAATTTCGGTCACCCGCCCCCGGGGAATGCCCCCGATTCCCAGCGCAATATCGAGCACAATGGATCCCGTGGAGATGGCGGGTATTTTTATTTTTGCCGATTCATCCCCGAGCTTCATAATTGCACCCTTGCCGAACTGCTTTTCAATTTGAAGAATTGCCGATTCCAGCGCCTGCGCTTTCTGGTTCAGTTCCCTTTGCTCTGCCATTGTCTACCTCGCGTATAAAATATCGCGCCATAGTACACTATCGCGCCGATTTTTCAACCGTAAATTGAATCTATCAATGCCTTCCCTTTATTAATACGATGGTATTCCGAAAAAATTAAAATTTTTTTCATTTTTTTCCCCTTGCGAAATAGGTATCATCGATGCCTTCTCTGACATAAATGCTATCTGCCTTGAAATGTCAACCAATATACTAAAATTATGTATAGTATTTCATAACTTTACTCATTGTTGTATGAAAAATTTTGTGCTTCTCATTCAATGCGCACTTATCCCTCAAAATTTTTCATGAAAAAGCTGCATTCCCCATCCTTCATCTGCGCAAAAATTTTTCATTTTTTATCAAAAAAAATTTTTGTTGTCTTCATTTTCAATCGTATATATAGTGAAGGCTCATAAAGGAATCTCTAAAAGCTATTGAAATGGATGTTCCTTTGTGTGTACGTATATGAGGGAAAAACCGCTTTCTTTTATGCGATGTATCATGAGGAAAGCGGTTTTAGAGGCTCCCTTAATTATTGAACAGGATGTTGCAATGAATACATTCTCTCATCATCTCATTGTGCTTTCATGCGCTTTTTTGGTCACCTGCGGCGATATGGCCTGCAAGGAAAAACTCTCATGCCGACGTCAGTACCACGGTCCCGGCATATCGGAATTACTTTCCACCATTGCCGATCAGGAGCGCCGCGTGAAATCGGGGGATGAATCACCCGCCAAGCTTGCACTCTCCTATCAGAAATTGGGTGAAAAATATCTCGAAAACCGCATGTGGGACGCTTCCATTGAAACATTCGGCAAAGCACTCGCACTTGGCAGGGAAAATCCATTGGTGCACTATTCTCTCGGCGTGGCATATGCAAACCGCGCGAAAGAAGGAAAAGGTGCTCCCGATATTGAAAAAGCCGAGTTCCACTACCGCAAGGCGCTCGCCATAAATCCATCATACAAAAGCGCGGCATATGGGCTTGCCATTTTTATTTTTTATGTGAAAGATGAAAAAGACGAAGGGATAAGGATGCTTGAGTCTCTGGTAGAAGGCCGGAAAACGATGTATCACGAGCGTATGGCATTAGGGCGTCTGTACTATGATGCCGGGCGGTACACCACCGCGCTTTCACACTATCAGACCCTCTGCTCCGATTTGGATGCCGCGCGCGATAATTCTCTCATTGCCGAATACCGCAAGGCCTGCCACGACAATGCGCATCAACTCATGGAAAGCATATCATCTCAGGGGAAATAGCTATGAATGAAAACACCCTTTATTCAGTGGCACTTTCGGTTTCAGCAGAACCTGTAAAAAAAGGTATCTATCTTTTCGTTGAACGGGGAGCATCGCCACAAGAAGCATATACCGAAGCAATCACTGCCGATGCGCTCAATACGCAGACTTTCATCACCGAACGCTACAGCACAATCGCAATAAAAGCAGCAGAAGAAATTGTAAAAGCGTGCACGCGGGAACGAATCGATATAATCGATTTCTGGCACGAAGAATATCCAGCGCTTTTGCGTGAAATCCGCTATCCCCCTCTTGTGCTGTACCGAAAAGGCCGCCCGCCTGTCGACAAATGTTTTTCGATTGTAGGAACGCGAAATACAGATCCTCATGCCCAGAAAATAGCGACCATATTTGCTGGAGCGCTTGCGCGTCGCGGATTCACCATCGTGAGCGGAATGGCACTCGGTATCGACCGCGCGGCGCATACAGGCGCGCTCGACTCCGGCGGCTCTACCATTGGAGTGCTTGCAAACGGCATCGATGTTGTGTATCCACTTAAGAATGCCGATCTCGTTGAGCGAATTGCCTCATCTGAAGGCTCCTGTCTTTTTTCGGAGTACCCGCCCGGCATCATCGCGGGAAAATGGACTTTTGTCCGCAGAAACCGCATCATAAGCGGTATGTCACGCGGTACGCTTGTAGTCAAAGCCGGCGCAAAAAGTGGCGCACTTATCACTGCACGATACGCGCTGGAACAGGACCGCGAGGTTTTTGCCTGCCCTGGACTCGCGCTCGATGCCGGGTATGCAGGATGTCACAACCTCATACGCGCAGGGGCGATACTCGCTGCAAGCCCGGAAGACATTCTCTCGGATATGAATATTCCCATCGCTCCAACAGAAACCATCACCGATGACTTTGCCGGCGAAATGATGGAAGGAATATCGTATCTATTCGGCGAAAATAACAGAAATACCGCTGCGCATTCACCAGCTCACCGATTTTCCCCCGATTCGCTGGAGCAGCGCATACTCGAACATGCGCGCCCTTCCTGCAATATCGATGAACTCATACGAAAATTAGGGGAAGGCGCGTCAATCGTGAATGAAAAAATAACCCTTCTTGAAATTGAAGGGCTTCTGGAAAAAAGCGGTACGACTGTTCGGCCACGCGCCTGATGTGTGTCACAACCCGCCGGTCATCTTTACATAATCTTCCGGAGAAAATATCGCTTTCAGTTTTTTCTTCACCTCTACCAGCAACTTTTCATGAAGCTGAAAATCGAGCTCTTCAGCTTTTTTAAACGCCTTCTCTTCAGCCATGATATACGGCTTCCGCTTTTCGATGATGGGCATCCGCTTATCAAATGTCCAGGCGACAATATCTAAAAATTTCTTTTTTGAGGGGTGATTTTCGCCAAGCCGCATATCGAAAAGAAGACCCGCCTGTACAATCATCATTTCTTTTTCGAATTTGAATTTATCTGGACCGGCGAGAGGAATTTTACCGCCCCTTTTTGCAACGCGTTGTTCATAGAGCTTTCCGTATCGCTCTGAGAAGATTTCAGATTCCCGTGTCGGCACAAACGAACCTACTTTTCCATGTACGTGTGCACCGCGATCGGGAAACTGAAGGATTTCGGTAAAAAAGTTGATCGGTGGACCTCCCCCTTCTGCATTTGAATTATTCTTACAGGCGAACATCATACACATCATCCACAATATTACCACTCCCGTCTGGAATAAATATTTATTTCGAAAAAAAACTGGCGTCTGCATATCTCTCACCTTATTTATCTTTTTCTTCTTTCGGTTCGGGATAGAATCCCGGGGGATCACCATAGGTCTTTGAAAAAATACTAATCTGTTCCGGGGTCATGGTCTCATCTTCAGAGATGGCATAATCCTCTTTTTTCAGATTATCGGCGGGAGTCTGTTTATCGCGCTCATCCAGCGCTTCCGCCATTTCCTCCGTCAGGCCCATTGACTCAGCCAGACTTTCTCCCTTATCCATGTTGAACATCGCCCGGTATTCTTCATCGGTAAAAATTGACGCATACTTCTCCCCCATTTCGCGGAAATGCTCTTCAAGCTTTTCGAACAGTTCTTTGCGCGTCATTTCGCCATTCATGAATTGTTTATTGAGGGGCTGACGCACATCATACGACCAGCCGACTATTTCTAAAAATTCCTTCTTTTTTGGATGATTCGGCCCGAGCTGATAATCAATCACAAGCGCGGCCTGGTCCAGAATGAGTTTCTTTTCATCGCGCCTGTCGGCCGGCAAGAGGCTTAAATTCTCATAGAGCCGATCGATTTTATCAATGAGCGCCTTATATTCGGGCCTCTCGCTTCCCTCGGTGAGGTCGCCTTCGCCGCTAAACGCCCTTTTCAGCCAATTATAAAGTCCCGATCCGAATGATCCGGATGATGAATGCTGTCCCGATTTGTTCGCTGCAAACCGTGTTCTTCCTACCATATCGGGATCGGGCCGGGATGAAAAATATGCGGCCGCAATCATGATTGCCGCAAGAATCATCACGCCAAAGAGAACTTTCCTTTTCATCTTTTCTGACTCCATCCAGTTGATTCATACTCAGACATGAGTGTTGAAAATAATTCAGTATCGCTTTCAATATACAAACATTTTCTTCAATTTCCAACTGTACTTTTCACTTTTCTTCAATATGAAACGCGAGGCACATCACCAAAAAGCCCTCCACAGGGAGGGCTTTCGGATTACACGAACGCTCTGCTGCTTTTCAGCGTGCCCAGGGCCATCTGCCGCAACCGATATTCGAGGTGGTTTTGCAGAGAGACCAGCCGCCGCCGTAATACCCGTATGCAAGAAGGCTGGCCCAACCGCCAAGGATATTGTCGTGGTTCATTCGCTTGCCGAATGATGCAAGCCCGCGGTTGGTCTGCGTATGGCATACGCCGGTGATGCCGTACAAAATATAGCAGGGGCTCAACGGGTTATTGCTTGCGCGCGCACGCGAGGCACAGCGTTCGCTTGAGGTGGTGCGACCGTAGGTATCCCACATGCGGGTCCCTCCCGTTGAATCCGGTGGAATGCCCCATCCGACGATTGAGTAACAGTCGCTTGTTCCATTAAGACATAAATACGTATGA
>DYLV01000118.1 GCA_020721925.1 Leptospira biflexa | reverse complement strand
AAAATAATTTCGTACAGAAGCACTTCCCTGCGCCTCGTTCTTATGGGGGGGTGTATGTGATAGCCGTTCCCTGTGGGAGCGCAGAGGGGTTGTATTGATTCTATGGACTTATGTCCTGTTGCTTCCCTGAATACGGGGCAATGCGCGAGGAAAGTTATGTATGGCGCACTGGCGCGGGTGCTTGTGGGCAAAATCCCAATCGCCGCTGAGATTTGAAGGAATATATCGTGTCTGCGGTCTGGTGTCTCGGTGCTTTCTTTGTGCTTTTTTTGATGCCTTCAGAGGCTTCCTTCCTGCGGCCATTGCATTAGTGCCCTGGTGCGCTATGGAGGGTGCGCTAATTTTTTCATCTCCCGGTCATCGGTTCTTTCATTCGTAAATACTTATTGACAATTTTCATTCTTCCTGGCATAATTCTTTTACATCGCAGGCGCTTTTGCGACCTGACGGGATAAGGCATCGCGCAAGGGGGAGTCTATGAATGCACAGCGACTTATGTGTCTGGCCATGCTGACAGCAATATTTTCGATTTTGTCCTGTTCGACAAAACGCGCCGTTGTGAGCCAGAGGCAGAAGATCATGCCGGGCACAAGCATTGCCATTATAGTGGACCATCCGAACAATATTAAAAATCTGGTCATCTCGCGTTTTATGGAAAAAAACTTTCAGGTAGTGGCATTCAATGCCTCAGATATCAATGAGATGAAGGATATTTTCGATATCAAGGATTTCAAAAAGGTATCCTATTCCGTTTCGGTCAAAGACGACGATAAGTCGCTTCTTGGTATGGAACGTACCTTTGACAATGTGTATAAACTTCATGTGTACAACTTCGAAATCAACAAGGCGGAAACGCTTGCGCAGATTCGCCAGAAGTGGAACGTACGATATTTAATTCTAATGGATCTACGGGATTGGGAGAGCGTCTCGTGGGCGAGGGCCATCAATTTGGATACCTTTGAAATCGTATGGCTTGAAAATTATCCCACGAAATACGGCGATACTCCCGAAAAAATTGTGGACCATTTTATATCAAGCATGAGCGGTGCACGATGAGGCGACTCGTTTTAGCCGTTATTGTATTTACTCTTTTAATGTTCACCTCAGCCGATTCAAGGAGGCCAAAACCGGTAGTGGCATTCGGCTTTCTTACGAATGAAACCGGGGGAGGTGGGTATTCCTTTATTGAAACTATTTTCCCCACTGCGTTTGCACGCGCAATCGCCGATCGGTATGATATTGATGTTATGTCGCCTGCGGATGTAGAAAATCTCTTAAAGAAAAACAAGGATTCGCTGAGAAAATCCTATGCATATTATGAACTTCCCGAACTTGCAGACAAGCTGAAAGCGCAGGTATTTATCAACGGGAGTTACGAAGTGCGGGAAGGCAAGACATTTCGCATATCGATCAATGTGTTTACCAGAGGGTCAAATGAAGTATTCACCTTCACAAATATCGGTAAAATGGAATCGGACGTGCGGCGCCTGGTCGACAGGGTGGGTGTCATTATCATGGATTTTTTCGAAAAGGATTATTATAAACTCAGCGATATCCCGCCTGATAGCCGCATCGGCATTCTCACAAACCTTGATAATCTCGAGCTGAACTGCCTCTATGCGGCATTCCTCGGCCGTAACTATCCCGTTATTGCACTGCAGGGAAATCACCTTAAAGCATACATTGGAAACGAATCTATTGAAAAATTCAAATACATAAGAACCGGGCGTTCATCCTTTACCTCCATAACGGACTGGCGTAAAATTAATTTGTACACGGGAAGCTGGGCAAATTTGCGTCAGAAGCGTGGAATCGAACTTGTGAAAAAAATTTACCGGATATACGATCTCAACTATCCCGGGTTGAAAGACTCTGCGCTATCCCGCCTTCGTCTGGCGTTTTCCGAAAAACTCGATTATCTTATGATAATTGGGTTTAACGACAGGCGGACTTCGGCATGGATGCGCTGTATCGATCTTCGGGAAAAGGATCTGGTATGGCTGAAAGACAATTATCGCTCTGATGCGGGTGATCCTCTTGTTGGCATTTCGCGGAAAATCGTGGAATCGCTCACGCAGCCGGCGGTTAATCCCTTTTCAAAAGACTGAGCGGTAAATTGATATTATTTTATATGGAAAAATGACATACGATTTGGCACGCAAGGGTTTCGCTTTTATGCACATGGCGGGGAGATGAGTATGCGCAAGATTTGTTTCGGGAGAATGTCATAACAGGAATGTATTATATTTTTGGCGATATCCACGGTTGTCTCGATAAACTGGTATTTCTCTACGATCAGGTGAAAAAACAAATCTTAAATGACGATACATTAATATTTCTCGGCGACTATATAGACAGGGGAAAGTATTCGTATGAGGTGATTGAATATCTCTTGCGAATAAGGGAAACGCGACGAAAAGTGGTTTTTCTCATTGGCAATCATGAACGAATGCTTTTGGATTATATTGAGGGCAATGATGCGGGAGGCAATTATCTCTATAATGGCGGCGCGGAGACGCGGCAGGGTTATATTGACCGCTTCGGTTCTTTTCATATTCCTGAGAAGCACATGGAGTTTTTTCACGGTCTCATTTATTATTTCGAAGGCGATGATTTCATAGCCGTGCATGCGGGACTTGATCCCCGTGTGAACAAACTCGAGGCGCAGACAGCTGAGGATATGGTCTGGATACGTGAGAAGTTCTATCGGGCACAATTCCGCTTTGCGAAGACGGTGATTTTCGGGCATACGCCGACATATCATCTGCACGGGAAGTGGGGCGTCCCGTATGTTGACGAAGCGCGGAACATCATCGGCCTTGACACCGGCGCGGTGTATGGTGCCAGGCTTACGTGTATGGCATGGCCTGAAAAGAAATTTTTTCAGGCATGAGCGGTTTGAGGGTGCGTTGCATGATAAGTATGCGAGGTCTACATTTGATGCATTTCCGATTAATATTCCCTGCTGTTTTTGTAATCGCAATCCTGCGCATGTGTCAGCCTGTTTTTGGACAGGAGCGTGGGGTTGTGGAATTCAAAATATATGGCGGTGTGGAATCCATCCGCAATGATGGCACCATTTCGGTTTTATTCTCTCGCCCCCCCGATCGCGATAGCTTCGGAATCATTGAAGATGGAAGAATCATCGGCAGGGTGGAACTTGTTGACCGGCCAGGTTTTTATAACGCAAAATTCAATCTGTATCGGTGCATGGCGTATTATACCATCACAAATCCCCGGGATGCAGTGCTCCTCAGGGCGGGAAGCCCCGTGGGTATTTCGATGCCGCATGAGAAAGGGAAAAGGGATTTTTCGGACAAACCATTTCCGCTGCCAAGACGATATAAAACTTCCATCACCGGCAAAAAAGATGGAAGGGAAATGGTCTTTGTACCGGGAGGGAAATTTGTATTTGGCAGCAACGGTCTTGCAAAAGATGAGTATCCTGAACATATATCCGAAACGGGAGATTTCTATATCGATAAATATGAAGTCTCGAATAGAGATTATTTAAGATATGTGCGCAACATGAAGGTGCCGTTTCCTGCCTCATGGAACGGCATGGAACGGGACGACGATCTACCCGTGCTGGTGAATTATTATGAAGCTGAAAGCTATGCGCGCTGGGCAGGAAAAAGGCTCCCCACGGAAAGAGAGTGGGAAAAGGCAGCGCGTGGTTCCGGGCTGATATATGTGCGAAAAGCGGATGAATCGTACGAGTTGATACGAAAAACGCGGCAGTACCCCTATGGTGAGTTCGATCCCTCAAAATCAAATACTGCGATTTTCTGGACAAATCCGGGAATACGGAAAGATTATACGGAAAAATTTCCGAGGGGGCTTTTGCCGGTGAACTTTTTCGAAGGAGCAGGCGAATCGCCCTATGGTGCGCTCAATATGAGCGGAAATGCGCCAGAATGGACTTCGAGCTTCTATCGCGCATATCAGGGAAATCCATATCCCTCACCGAAATTCGGCACCATATACAGGGTAGTGCGTGGAGGCGGTTGGTTCAGCAGTCCAAAGAACGCCCGCGCGACCTTTCGCCAGATTGGGGGACTTCCGAATCTGGCAAAAGATTATGCGGGATTTCGATGTGTTAAAGATCCGCTGGAAGAAGACCTGATTGTGGAATCGCGTTGACAGATTAGAGGAGATGGTGTATGTATACAATGCAGTTATGCAATATGAGGTAAGAGGGAAAAGATGAGAGCATTTTATTTTTTAGCGGAAAAAATCAGCTATACCTTCGCCGTGGCTTTCTTTACTATTTTCGGTGGGTGGATGGGAGCTGTGTTTGGATATTATCTCGGCACTTCCTATACGCTGATTTATTATGATATTATTACCGGTGATGTGCTCCGATGGCTTCCGCTTTGCGTGCTTATCCCAACGTTGATTCATTATACTCATTATGGCTTGCTCACGCCAATTAGAATTCCCGCGCTTCAAAGGCCTCTTCGAGTTATTAACTATAATTTTCGTGGTGCTAAAATAAGAGAAAACCTTTCCGATGGGGAACTCAAAGAACTCTATCATGCGTTCTGCGATCTGCCGCTGTGGAATGCAATGACTGCGGGTTTCTATGGTACGTTGTGCGGATTACTTCTCATGGGATTTTTCTATCTGGACCATACACTGGCAGGAACGTTCACGCCCCTTCTCATAAAGGTGCTCGCAAAGATGGGATTGATTGCGGTAGCAATCGTAGTGATACTGTACAGTATGTCGACCTATCTTATAACGGAGATACTCACGAGCAGAGAGCGCGCACTCTGTTTCAACGAGCTTTTTAAAAGGGGGATCATCCAGAGGCCGCGAGTTCTGGTGAACCTTCGTGTGAAGTTTTCTTTCTTTGTTATTCTTTTAGTTATTGCGCTTCTCACGTTTGCGGCACTCACGCAAAAGAGTATCTTCTATGGAGAATATGATATTTTTGCTTCGGTAATTTACATTATCGTAACGGTTCTCGCGGGGATATTTCTCATGTTTTTCAATACGAGGTCAATCTTGCAGGTGCTCAGAGAGATGGGCCGCGTGGCCGGTGCGATTTCTTCCGGAGGAGAGGCCGAATTTCGGTTACATTCCCTGGATACCGAATTTTCTCACATCGAATATTCGGTGCTGGAAATGTCCAAGGAAATCTTCGATTTTAGGCGAAACCTGGAACAGCAGGTGGAGCAACGTACGCTGGAGCTTCAAAATGTGCTTACCGATTTAAAGGAGAAGGACGATCTGATTCAAAAGCAGCTCGATATGGCAAGCATCATCCAGCGCAGCATTCTCCCCGGCCATATTGACGAATGGCTGGAAATTAAATTTTCCGTGCGCTATATTGCGATGGAAAAAATTGGCGGGGACTTCTACGATGTGTATCAGCTTCGCGACAATAAAATGGGTCTCCTTGTGGCCGACGTATCCGGTCACGGTATCCCCGCCGCGTTGGTGACGACAATGGCCAAGATTTCCTTCGGGAATGCCTGTGCAAAATTAGATTCACCGCGCCGGATTTTCCAGGAGGTCAATCAGAATATTTTAGATCATGTGAAAACGCAGGATTATCTCACCGCGTTTTTTCTTGCAATCGATGAGGAATACAATGTAACCTATGCAAACGCCAGCCACCAAAAAGCGCTTCTGGTAAGGACTGAGGAAGGGAAGATAGAACACCTCGATACGAACGGCCTTTTTATCGGTGCAATCGAAGAAGCGCGAGAAACATATGAAGAAAAGACGACGCGCCTCTCCTATGGAGATAAAATTATTCTCTATACTGACGGCATCCCCGAAGCGACGAATCTTGCGCGGGAAGAATATTCCAATGAGCGTTTTGAAGAGGTGGTGCTAAAAAACAGGCACCTCTCGCTTGATGATTTCACCAGCTTCATCATTGAAGATATGCAGAGATTCGTTGGCAATGCGCCGGTGGAGGACGATATCACGCTGCTTGTACTTGAATTGGTGCGCGATGAAGCAGTGGATCTTGTGAAACAGGCGCGAAAGCTTGCGGAAGAACAGAAAATATACGAAGCAATAGATGTGCTCGAACGAGGGCTTACCGTGTTTAAAGACAACCGCAAACTCATTTATAATCTTGCGAAATATTATTTCAGGGTGAACAATTACGGAAAGACAGTTGAATACACCGGCAATTATCTGAAGCAGGATAAAAAGAATAAATATGCATATTATCTGGGAGGGGCGGCTTTTTATCAGATGTTCGATTACAAAAATGCGGTTGATTTTCTTGAAAATGCCGTGCGCATCGATCCCAATTTCGTGAATGCGCATCTTGCGCTCGCAATGGTGTATAAAAAGAAAGGAGATTCCACAGAGGCGCTCAGGTCATTTGAAAGGGTGCTTGCGCTTGAACCCGACAATAAAATCGCACAGTATGAAGCGAGTATGCTTCGAAAGAAAGCGAAATAATTTTGTGTTTCGGACTGATGAGTGGACTCGCGATATGTTTTCAAAGTCCCGGTTTTTTATTGACAGAGAGATGGCCGTACGCAAGAGAAAGCACCTGCGCGCAAGTTTTGGTACGTTGATGGGTGGTATTGGTTGAGCAGTTTTGCATTGCAGTTTTTCATGCACAACAAAAGATGGCAAGGAGTCGCATTTACATGGCTGCGGGCATCTTGCCGGTTTTTTTTCCGCATATTTCCGGTTGCCGTTTGTATCGCGCTATCGTTTGTGCCTGCTGCATCTCAGGATGAACGGAAAATCGAGCTCACCGCGCAGGAGATGATTGCGAGGGCAGATCGCGTGCTCGATTATCCTACGGGCATTATCAGGGGGCGACTCATGCATATTATGCCGACGGGCAAGACCTATAAGGTCGATGTCACCGGCTATATCGATAAATCAGATTATCTTTTTTCTTTCAGTACCGCAGACCGCGGCGAGCAACTAAAAGTGCTTTTCAACTTCGGCGGTGAGGAAATCTGGGTGTATCATGTTCTTTCCACAAAGCTTTTCCACAAAACGGGTATCGACAAATACGAGCCGATTATTGCGACGAATTTTTCGTTTATTGATTTTTCAAATTCCGATTTTCAGAGCAATTACACGGCGAAAATAACGGGTACTGCCGTGATAAAGGAACAGGAGACGTACCGCCTGTCGCTGATTCCTATTTTTCGCGGTGGCGCGTACGGAAATCTGACGGTGTATATATCGAAAGAAAAATATCATCCTCTACGAATTGATTTTCACGATGCCGACAATGTAATTTTCAAGACGCTTTCAATTGTTGAAATCGCACAGGTCGGTTCACGGGATTTCCCGGTGCGCTATGATATGCTTGATATTCGCAAGGGTACGCTGACGATGCTGACTTTTCACGGATTCGAGGGAAATATTAAATTCGACAAGAAAATATTTTTTCATCAGACACTTGGTAAATAGCAATGCCGCAGTTTTTTATCACCATGAGTCCTGGCGAAAACAAATGCCTCATAGAAGGCAGCGACTTTGAACACCTCACAAAAGTGCGACGCGTACGGGAAGGCGATGAAATAATTTTGCGAAATTCCGACGGTTCCCTTCTCCGAGGGAGAGTGATGGAAATATTTGACAGTTCCATGGCTGTTGAGATACTTGACCGGAAAGAAGCGTGTGATTGCATGTATTCTTTTACGCTCGGTATTGGCATCTTAAAAGGATGGAAATTTGATTTTGTAATTCAGAAAGCGGTTGAAGTCGGAGTCACTCGCATCGTTCCTTTAATCACCGAACGCGCTGTCCCTCATGTTGGGGGAAAGGAAGAGAAGAAGCTGTTACGGTGGAAGAAAATTGCCGTCGAAGCGGCAAAACAGTGTATGCGGTGCGATGTTCCCGAAATTTCCGCTCCGTGCGATTTTAAAGAGTTTATTGCGAAGATGGATAGAGGCGAAAGGTTCATTGCGCATCCTCATGAAGATGCCGTTGAGTTAAAAATCCTTTTAAGGGACATTGGCCGTTCACATGTATGTGCGCTTATGATTGGCCCTGAAGGAGGATTTTCAGAACGCGAAATACATGCCGCCGTTTCGAAAGGCTGGAAAGCTTTCAGAGTTGGTGCACACTGTATGAGAGCTGAAACAGCAGCGATAGTGCTTCCCGCGATTTTTATGTACGAATGGAGTGAATATGTGTAAGATAACCGTCAATGGGAGAGAAATAGTATTTTATAAAAAAATGGTCAGCGATCTCATCACTCAGTATCGAATGGATCCAAAAAAAATCGTCGTGGAGCGAAACGGCGAAATTGTCCATCGCGAAGCCTATGGGGCGACCGAACTCAAAGAAGGCGATGTGATTGAAATTGCGCGCTTTGTGGGCGGAGGTTGATTCTTTTCGGTGAACATGACAATGTACGAACTGCTTGCCGCAATAGATGCGAATTTCAACAGGTCCATGGAAGGCCTGAGGGTATGTGAAGATGTGTGCCGTTTCGGTCTGCACAATGAGGAATTATCAAAACGCGCAAAGGAATATCGACATGCGCTTGTTGGGCTTTCGTCTCAGTGGCTGAAGATCGATTTGCTTTCTGCAAGGGATGTTGCTGCCGATCCAATAAAATTCACTGAAACGCAGGAACAAAATAGCACAATCGCTGAAAACCGCTCTATGGAAGCTCTCTTTCTTCGGAATATCCGCCGTGCAATTGAAGCGGTGCGTTCTCTTGAGGAGTGCGCCAAACTGGATAATAAAAATTTCTCTTCATTTCAATCGCTCAGATTTAATCTCTACGCATTCGAAAAAGAGGTATTTTGCGCAATAGGCAGAAAAACAATCATGCAGAATTTCCATAATGCGCTCTATGCGATTCTTGATCCCGCGTTCGCGGGCGATGATTTACCTGCCGCGGCACACGCACTTATCAAAGGCGGTGTGCGCATCATCCAGCTTCGGATGAAAAATGCTGCTTCGAAAGAGATAATCGACATA
>DYLV01000260.1 GCA_020721925.1 Leptospira biflexa | reverse complement strand
GCGATAGGCATTTGCTTCCGGCATATCGCAAGCTCTCTCGACAATTACTTCCTCGTCGTTGTTTTTCAAGATTTTATATTCAACTGTCGGACTGGTAATTACAACATCTAGATCGAATTCGCGCTCCAGTCGCTCACGGACGATATCCATATGAAGGAGCCCCAAAAATCCGCAACGAAAACCAAAACCTAAAACCTCAGAGCGCTCGGGCTCATATAAGAGAGCAGCATCATTTAATTTCAATTTCTCGACAGCATCTTTTAAATCTGGATATTTATCACCGTCAGAAGCATAAATCGAAGCAAAAACATACGGCTTAACTTTTTTATAGCCCGGCATAGGGGAGAGTGCCGGCTCTTTCTTCAAGGTCACAGTATCACCAACAGCCGCTTGAGATACTTCACGAAAACCGGTCACTAGATAGCCAATTTCACCTGCTGATAGGGGAGAGCGGGAAATCAGTTTTGGTCGAAAAATTCCCACCTCCTCTGCTCTACCTCCACTTTTTGTTTGCATTAAAAATATTTCATCGCCAGATTTAATTTCTCCATCCATTACCCGAAGATAGGCGACTACTCCACGATAAGGATCATAGATCGAATCAAAAATTATCGCCTTTAACTTTTCTCTAGCGCTCCCCCCAGGTGCTGGAATGCGGTCAATTACTGTTTCTAAAATTTTATCAACTCCTTCACCGGTCTTCCCGGAAGCTAGAATGATCTCCGATTCATCGCAGCCCAAAAGTTTAATGATTTCATGCTTGACCTCATCCGGGCGCGCCGCCGGCAGATCAATCTTATTTAATACCGGAATAATTGTTAAATCATGCTCGATAGCAGCGTAAAGGGTTGAGAGAGTTTGTGCTTCTATCCCTTGACTAGCGTCAACGAGAAGAATCGCTCCTTCAACAGCTGCTAACGACCTAGAAACTTCATAAGAAAAATCAACATGGCCCGGAGTATCAATTAAATTCAGAATATGCTCCTGGTATTCCATTCTTACCGGGGTTAATTTGATCGTGATCCCGCGCTCTCGCTCCAGATCCATCTGATCAAGAATTTGTTCTTTCATATCGCGCTTTTCGACGGTATGAGTCAATTCAAGCATTCTGTCAGCCAATGTCGATTTCCCATGGTCAATATGCGCGATAATACAAAAATTTCTGATTTTATCCATTTCCATAGCTAAAATCTTAGCATTTTTGAGCTCAAAAAGCTATCTCTTTACCAGAGACCTCAATATTTTCAAACTATCAATATCACTTTTACCTTTATTTCCAGGCGTTTCGATAATCCCTGGAAGACCGTTAAGACTCGGATGGTTGACAATCCGACGGAAAGCTTCGAGACCGATGTAGCCATCGCCGAT
>DYLV01000117.1 GCA_020721925.1 Leptospira biflexa | reverse complement strand
GGTCATAGGCCGTCGAGTTACGGTTGAACACCTCGGAAAGAAAACCGTTCACCTCCCCGGAGAGGTCCTCATCGCTTAGGACGGCGACTGCAGCGGGGACTTTCTTCTCGAGGCGCACGCAATCGGTTCTGTCGTGGTCACTGTTCATACAATCCTCCATTGCGGTGTGATGTCCGGATTCGATCATGGCGCTTCCTATATTCTGGGCCACGGCGGCGCTATTATCGTCATGATGAACTCACCGAGTCCATCGTCATCGGCACCGTCCGGTCGCGGCGCCTGTTCCATTTTCGACTGCCAGGCCTGTTCACCGTCGAGGCGTAGCCACAGGATGAACCCGAATCCCCGGGGAGTGTCATTGACCTCGGCCCTGTGGGCCGTACGTTGTAATGCCGCTACATACTCCAACCTCAGTCCATTCACTTCCATCATTGGATACAAATGCCCTCACAGAGTTGAATGACGGTGTCAAGTACATTAAAAAAGGCTCGTTGTAGGACGTGCTGTTCACATTCCAGCCTGACGCGTTGTAGAGCACGTAGGGATGATATGCCCAGTCATATATTGTTGATATCGGATTTCCGCTGACGGTTATTTGAGGTGCGGGATGGGCGATGTCGTTGAAATCAGGAGACAAACTTGTGGCATGCCGCGTCCCGGCGCCGTCACCGTACCAGACGTGGTAGGTGCTGCCCACCTTCAGCACAAAGGGGTAGTAGGCCCTATCGACCCCCTCATTATTCCTGCCGAAGAGAGGATTGACGGCAGACTCCTGCCAGTCGGGAGTACAGCCGTCACCTCCCGTTGTTGCCAGCATGGCTTCCCCGTCAAGAAACGTTTCGATGGTGGTGCCTCTGCAGTTCATAATCAGTGCCATAGTCAGGATCAGGTGGAGAGCGATGATTACTTTTTCGTTCATTTGCATGCACATACTTTAATACCGTGCATGGAGAACAGGGCCTCCCGGATGACGTGCACCACGTCGCGGGCATAGGCCATGCATGCCTGCTTTTTCTTCCATTCCAGAAAGGAAAGCATATCCTCCATGCTACCGGACTGCGCTTCCGGGCTGTACATCATGCCGCTCACGATGCCGGCATAGTGGTCATGCGGTTCAATACCGCAGAACTTCGCCCATGCCAGGGCCCAGAGCGCTGCGGTCTTGAATACCCTGTAGCCGCCTCCCATGGTGAGGATATTCGGAGAGAGGTCGTTGATAGTCCTGAGGATATTCCTGCAGCCGTTGCTGGTCAGGTTGATATGATCCCGCAGGTTTTCGAGGTGAACGTCCCCGTCTATCTCTGCAAAACGAAGTCCGGTTTGAACGCCCTGATCAGCAGTGCAAATTTTAAAAAGCCCCCGTCAAGGCGATGTGCTGAACCCGTCGAAGCGAGCTTTCTGCCGTGGCGCTACCATGCACCCGGTGAAAGTATTTTCGAGCAGCAGTATCCGAACGCACATTCCGATACGCACTACATTTCACTGCTGCGTATGATATCGTTTTTCTTTAATACCACAGGTTCGGACTTCTTCCACCTGCCCTTGACGAAAATCTCGAAGCCGGTGAGTTTAGTCTCGACCGCCATGCCGTTTCGCATAATACCGAAATGGAGATGCGGAATATCTACCCATCTGCCGCTCGCACCCACTTTTGCAATCGGCTGTCCGCGTTTAACATTATCACCCTGTTTTACCAATGCCGATCCTTGTTGAATATGAACATATATTGAATACTCGCCGTTAGGGTGTTTTATCACTATCTGGTTTGCATCACATGACGGATCATTTTTCATCGGATCCGTATCAGGATTAGAATCAATGACGCTATCTACCACCCCGTCTGCTGCAGCATAAATTGTCTTGCCGAAAATATAATGGCCCTCCTTCCTGTTTTCATTGCTGCCATATTTCCCGTATTCATCCACCATGACAAAGTCCCAATGGTATCCGTTAAGGATGCCGAGGTGGGAAATAGTTTCCTGATTTCCTTGATGCACTTTAATGTTGCTTCCGCGCAATGGAATCTGATAATTCTGCAAGGCTTTGCGGTCCTTTTCCGGTACCAGCGCAAGAGCTTTCCTTGAAAGCTGTTCCCATGTTTTCATGTCTGTTCTGAAATATGTCCATCCGAGCTGTGCAATGATGAGCGGGTCATTGGGAAAGAACTTCATCGCCCGCCGAAGAAGATTCCGCGCCTCGTGCATTTTACCGGCATTCTGAAGCATGGTACAATATACTGAGAAGAAGGCTTTAATGGTGAAGGAATCGATAGTTATTTTATCTGCAGTGATCATCTTTTCTACGCGCGCGGCCTGCACGAGAGCGCTCTGGTGATTCTGACGGGAATAGTTGAAGAAGAGGATTATGTGAGGCCAAAAATTCTCCTTCTCAATTGAAATCGCCTTGAGAAGGTATTTCTCTCCTTCTGGCAGCATTCCGCTGTTTGTCAGGGCGAGTCCGTAGTAATAGTTAGCCCACACATTATCAGGTCTGAATCTAAGCATATCCTCAGCATGCTTCTGCAGTTTTTGCCAATCTCCGGATTTGATCGCGCTATTGGCAGCATTCATCGCCTCCTCATATGTCCTTGCAGCATAGAGGTATTGATTGTACGAATCGCAAATCATGATCACATTGAATGACAGACAGATAATCAGCAAAGCGGTGCCATATCTCATGATATAACTCCTCAGGCAAAATATTTTCAGGAATAGCTGCCAATAATAATTTAATTATAGATTAATGGCTGATCAAGCATTTTTTATCGGATGATGCAAATATAATCATATCCGCCTTAATGCGCGCAGAATAGGTAGAAATTCCACTCCAAACCTGCCACTAATTCCGGCGTAAACCGCGCCTGTAGTGTCGCTGCCAAAATTCAGGACCGGTGCATGACGGCGCATACGCACGAAGCATTTTTTTATTCCGGTCAATCGCGTACAAGCGTGAAAAAATAAGGCTTTTCCATCCCCTTGAAGTCCATCATCCCCAGAACTGTGTTTCCGTCAATTTTCCGGAACGCATCGATTATCGGCTGGCGGTCGTACACCATGGCAGCGCCTACCTTACCCCGGTATTCCACCATCCGCAGGCGCGCGCCGCTGCTCCATGCGCGGAATAGGAAAAGCGAAAGCTGGAACATTTTTCCGATTATTGCGGAATGGAACAAACTGAGGCGCAGCAGCGATATCGGTATGAAAAGCGGGTTCACGGGAACGAGCCTGCCAACCGCGCTTCGAAAGACGAGCGGATGAACGTTGTTGGCATCGATGAAGCGCTTGCCGTACCAGTGGTATTTTTCCAGCAGCCCGTCCCAAGGGTGCCCGGAGGCGAAACTTTCACCGTGCCACCGGCCGAGCATAAAGTCAGCTGATACCGGCTCCAGTGTGTCGAAATACGCGAGCGCTTTTGCTGTATTCATGCGTGTAACCTTCCTTAAAATATCAATGGTGTGATAACTCCGCATCTGGCATCGCGTCTCTGTTGCGATACGGAGGGCCGTCCGCAACTACATACAGGCTACCCGGGGTTATATGAGTAGGTTTTTACAGGAACGCCATACCATGGTTTGATTGTAAACCCACCTGCAGCATTTTCTCATTCGCACGCGGTATTGAGTCTTTGCATGTCTGCATCGGTATTTTGCCGAAACAATACGTACCACTCTGTGGGCGATTTTCATTGTATAAAAATATTCATGCACCAGATTAGCAGCACAGGTTGTCTTTAAAACAGTAGTCGGCAATCCCTGACTAAATAACAACGACGATGCGAATCACCGATCGTTCAGTGCCGCCACACCGGGCAGTACCTTCCCTTCCACGAGTTCAAGAGAGGCGCCACCGCCGGTTGAAATATGCGACATTTTATCGGCCACACCTGCTTTGTTGACCGCGGAGACAGAATCGCCGCCGCCAATGACCGTAATCGCCGAAAGACCGGCCAGAAGCTGTGCGATCTTCGTGGTGCCCTCCGCGAACTTTGGAAATTCGAAAACGCCCATCGGCCCATTCCAGAAAACCGTTTTCGCTCCCGTAAGCTCTTTTTTAAACAGTTCAATCGTCTTCGGTCCGATATCCATGCCCATCCATCCATCGTCGATGCTGTCGCCAGAGGTGATCTTTGACTCTGCCTCCGCAGAAAATTCCTTCGCTTCCACATGATCCACCGGAAGCAAAATCTTTACGCCCTTTGCGGTCGCCTTCTGAATTATATCCTTCGCGGTAGCGAGCATATCATCTTCCACTAATGATTTTCCCACCGACTTCCCATTCGCCTTGAGAAAAGTGTAGGCCATCCCTCCGCCAATGATGATGCCGTTCACCCTCGAAAGCAAACTTTCGAGCACCGCAATTTTGGATGATACTTTTGCACCTCCCACCACCGCGACGAACGGCTTCTCGGGTGCTTTAACGATTTTATCTTCAAGATATTCGAGTTCCTTCTCCATTAGAAATCCTGCCACCGCGGGGAGAAATTTTGCCATTGTTTCCGTCGATGCATGCGCCCGATGCGCAGTGCCGAAAGCGTCGTTTACGTACACATCAGCATATGCGGCCAATGCCTTTGCCATCTTTTCCCTCTCCCCCGCATCCTTCGATGTTTCCTCTTTATGGAAACGGGTATTTTCCAGCATGAGAATTTCTCCCTTCTTCAACCCATTGACAATAGCGTCCACATCCGGCCCGAAACACGCTGGGGCAAACTTAACGGGCTTTCCTAAAAGTTTCTCGAGATATGCGGCCACCGGTGACATCATGTGTTTCCCCTGCATGTATTTTTTTTCATCAAAGTGTTTCCCATCCTTCTCTGCCTTTTCGCGCGCTTTCTGCATGTCTTTTTTCGGATCTCCAAGGTGCGACATAAGAATGAGGTATTTGGGGCTTTGATCGAGAATGAATTTAACAGTGGGAAGCGCCGCTTTAATGCGCGTATCATCCTGTACAACACCTTCTTTCATCGGCACATTGAAATCAACCCGCATAATCACACGTTTGTCTTTGATATCGATATCACGAACGGTTTTCTTTGAAATACTCATACACCCTCCTTGATGGTGACGCCACAGCCGCATATTCACTAAGCCGCAAAAGCTTCATCATGCACCGGGCGAAATAAACTATATGATTCATTCCCCGCTCTCTCGCTTTGATTTCAAGCATTTTTTAATGCTGGTAAACACATACAGGGTGATGAATGTCTGAAGATGGACCGCTCATTGACAAAAGTCCGAAGACGATCATGCTGCACGAAGTCGAAGTATTACTCAGGTGGATGTAATGAAGTCTTACAGGAGATTGCCGCAAGTTCGCACAACAGCACGCGTAATTAAAGAAATGCCCGACCAAAACGCCGCTCTCAGCCGGATTTTCTTTCGAGCCGCTCCATCTTTAATGATACAATTTTTGACACACCCGGTTCGGACATGGTGATTCCGTAAATCGCCTCTCCGGTGCTCATCGTTTTCTTATTGTGCGTCACAATAATAAACTGAGTTTTCCGGGAAAATTCTCTCACCATTTTAATGAAGCGCCCGATGTTTTCTTCGTCAAGAGGCGCGTCAATCTCATCCAGAAAGCAAAACGGCGATGGCTTTTCCATATAGGTGGCGAAGAGAAGCGCGATCGCCACAAGAGCTCGCTCGCCACCCGAGAGGAGGTTTATATTCTTGTGTTTTTTTCCGGGCGGATGAACTGTAATTTCTATACCGCTTTCAAGCACATTCTCCTTATCAAGGAGCTCTATTTCCGCGTCTCCGCCCTCAAAGAGCTGTTTAAATATTTCGGAGAAGTTTTTCTGTATCGCCCGAAACGATTTCATGAACATTTCGATCGAAGTGGAATTTATCTCTTCGATTACAGAGAGAATATCCTCCCGTGCTTTTTCAATGTCCTTCCGCTGATTGATATAGTACTCGAACCTCTTTTTCAGATCGCGGTACTCCTCAATTGCCAGATTGTTGATCGGACCAATGTCCTGTATTTTCTTTTTTATTTCCTGAATATTTCTTTGTAATTCCGGGATCTCGCTTTCTGCAATGGAAATGCCCTTCACATCAGACATCCTCTTTTCGTATTCTGTCCAGAGATATTCTTCAATTCTTTCAATTTTAAAATTTATTTCTATAAGATCCTTATCGAGATCACCAATTTTTTCCACCATCCTTCGGAGATTATCCATATCTTTTCGTGAAACATTCTTTCTTCCTTCGATCTTCGATTCCAGGCCACTTCTTTTTTCTACAAGGCTGCGGATATTCGCGTTTAGCTTTTCCGACTGTTCGCTGTATTTAATAAAATTCTTTTCCCATTCTTCGATTTCCTCTCTGCAGTTCCGGATCACCGAGTCGCACCTGTTGATCTCTTCGAGATGTCCGGATATCTGCCGTTCGAAATCGACCATCTGACGCGAGAGCGTCTCCAGATGTTTTTCCGTCCACGACTTTTCCGTTTCACTCTTTGCCATATCCCGTTCAAGCCGGTTTATCATTTCCCGAATATCATCGAGTTCGCTCTGCTCTTTACGAATGAATTCCTCGAGGTTCCGGTTTCTTTCGCGAAGGCTTTCAATCCGCGCCTCTTCCTGCTCGATTCTCCCGTCGAGGGCCTCCTTTTCTGCGTGAATGCCGGTTCGATCAAAAAGGATGGTGCGGAAGCCGTCTTCAAAACCCTCAAACACATTGAGATCGTCGATAAGGGCAGGCAGGTCTATTTCACCAAGCACGCGGATCGCCTGTGTGACATCGCCTGCTTCGCACATTTTTCGGCACTCGTTCAATTTCAATTCTAAATTCTGGATCTGCCCGTAAATGCGCTTTTTCACCTCCTGCCGCTTTTCCTCCGAATCCGCAAGCTCCGCTTTCCTTTTTTCAATCGCATCGATGAGTTTTTTTATCACCTTTTCGAGTTCTGCACGTAAATTCTGGATATGCTTTTCAGACTCGGCAATTCCCTTCATATTCTCGTCAATTTGCGCCTGTGAATTTTTGATCGAATCTATTTTCCTTTTCTTTGTCTCAACAAACGTACTTATTTTCTCTCTGTCTTCCTCAATGCGCTTCAGTATTGCAATCAGCGATTCTTCGCTCTTGCGTTTTTCTTCGGCAACCCTGCTCAATGTTTCGCGTCTCTCCTGAATTGCGCGTTCAATTTCGGATTTGCGAACTGACTGGCTTTCAATCTCTTTTCTATTTTTCGCAGCCCTCAAATCAATGTCTTCAATCCGTATCTTATTCGCATGGAGCTCTTTATCCAGCGCGAAGAGTTCCATCTGAATATCATTCTTCATCTTCTCATCTTCTTCGTTTTCGGCTGATATTCTGGACACTCTTGCGGAAATTTCTTCGCGAATCTTCTTCGATTTTTCAATATCTTCAAGAAGTTTGTTTTTCCTCTCGTTTAGGTCGGCATAGCGCACAAGATTGTATTTTACGTCGTTTTCCGCAAGCTCGGCCTTAAGCGCGAGATACTTCCTGGTCTTTTCGGCCTGCTTCGCTTTAAGATCCTTTTCCCTTTCAATTTCATTGATGATATCATTTATGCGCTCAAGGTTCACACCGGTGTCCTGAAGCTTTTTAAGCGACTCTTTTTTCTGAAGTTTGTACTTCGAAATTCCGGCGGCCTCCTCAAACACATATCGACGGTCCTCTGCGCTGGAAGAGAGGATGAGGTCGATTTTTCCCTGCTCCATGATGGAATAATTCGCTTTGCCAATGCCGGTGTCCATGAAGAGCTGGTCTATGTCCTTCAGACGGACGGGGGATTTATTAATGAGATATTCCGACTCTCCATCGCGAAAAAGCCGTCGCGTCACAGTAACGGACGGCGAATCAAAGTCTAATATTTTCTCGGAATTGTCAATGGTGAGCGATACTTCTGCAAGGGAAAGCGGCTTTCGCGATTCCGTTCCAGAAAAAATGATATCTTCCATTTTTGTGCCCCGGATCGCCTTAGCCTGCTTTTCGCCCAAAACCCATCTGAGGGAATCCACGATGTTCGATTTTCCACTCCCATTCGGCCCCACAATCACCGTAATGCCGGGGCCAAACTCAATGTGTGTTTTCTCCGGAAAAGATTTAAAGCCAAATAAATCGATCGACTTGAGGTACATGTAATTATCTCATTGACACATATAATGTAACGCAAAAAATATCGCGCATAGATAACGAATAACGCAACGGGCGTAACGCAACCCGTCGGCAATGAACGCAGAAAAGCAATTGCCCATATCTAACGCTCTGAGGCAAGCAGATTTTATCGATGAAACGTAAAAGAAAAGAAGCATTATCTCTCATAACGGCAGTGTATGCCACCCTCAATATTTTTTGCGCATCAACCGCACAGATGGGCGAATACCAGCATGTTAGCCGCTATCAAGGATTTACGCTGAATACGGAAAAATCTGAACAAAAAATAGCCAATGACCCCACGTGGCAGATTTTCATAACTTTGACTAAAAGTGAAAAGTGCATCAAAATTGTGTTTTCATCAATGGCGAAAATGGAAACACTCAAAGAGCCTGCTATCAGCGAACTGAATACCTACATTGTTTTTGAAAAAATTGTTGATATATCGCGCTACGGCGCAACGAATAAAAACATTTTCTATGAAATGGGCAAGAACTTCGATCTGCGATGGAATTCAAGCCCGCTTCTTGTCATTTGCAACGATGAATCAGACCCTTTAAAAAAACTCGATACGGGACTTTATCGCTTCCGTTTTACCGGGCCTAAATCTACAAACTTTTATTATCGAATTGAGATTTTTTCTGTGCAGGAAAAAGTGAAATTTGGATTTTAACAAGAGGGACAAACTCACAATTACCGATCCGCAATCCTCGAAGCGATGACTTCCTCAAGAAACACAATTTTTTGAAAAAAATTTTATCTTCTGGCTTATTCCATCGTATTAATGAGTAGAAGGATATTTTTTTAAGAGGAGGATACGATGAATATCAAGACCACCTATGT